>NZ_JANSIV010000177.1:56422-59466 GCF_047502705.1 Synechococcus sp. H70.1 | reverse complement strand
GCTCTGGACAGGGTAGGCTAGCTTTGTGCTGCAGCCAGTAGGACCAGTCGCAGACTAAGATGCCCTTTTCTCCTATGAAGGGGCTATTCACCCGTACCCGCGAGCCAAACTCAGCGGCCAAAGCAGCCCCCACTTGCCCCTGGAGGGGCTGATCCGAAACCAGCACCACCACAAAGCCCCGCGCCTTTGCAATCAGGCTCTTTAGCTCTTGTAGCAAGTGCTCCCGGAACAGAGGACTGTTGGGTAAGGGCAACCATGGCAAATAGAGGGCTAGGCTGGGCAGCGGCTCCCCACCGGAGCGGATCCACTCTTCACCTGAGCCGAAGCGCAGGGGTGTCAAGTCCGGCAGGCCCAGGCGCCAGCGATAGCTCTCTGCCTGCCGATCTAAATCCAGCGCCTCGCCGATAATCACCACTGGCTGGGTAGCCCAGATGGGTGCCAGCCATTCGTGTAAGGCCACTGGGCTGTGGTGAAGGGTGAGGCGGCCAGTCTCGCGATTGGTTTCTGCCCACCAGACCCAGCGGGAAGCGGGATCCCCTTCGGCGCTGAGCCGCCGGCGGAGCTGATCCCAAGGATCCGGCAGCCAGCCGCGGTAGCCAACCACCAAAGACAGCGCTACCTCCAGGTGAACCTGTTCGTCTGCCTGAACCAAGCAGCGGGAAAGGGGCCGTCGCAAAAGCTTTAGAGTCAAATGAACCTGGGCCTGGGAGATCCGCTCGGCCTCGGCAGGAAAGATTTGCCGCAGTTGCTGCCAATGGTTGGCTTCTAGGGTTAGGGTCAGCGCTTGGTAGGCCCACTCCTCCAGCTCCTCGGCGCCGTCCAAGATCAAGGGGATCCCGGTCGGCATCTTTGCCCCCCTTAGGCGCTCTTGCAACCAATCTAGGGGATCGACCAACAGCAACCCTTGAAAGTCAGGATCTGGCCAGCGATCCTTTTGCAGAACTGGCTTATGCAACTGCAAGACTTGTTGCAGCCAGGGGATCTCTTCCCTCAAAATTTGCGCCTGCACGGGCGCTGTGGCACAAAGCAAGGTAGCCTGGGGCCACATCAGAGCCGGCAGCAGATAGCTGAGGCGGTGCTGGCCCCCACCCGGCACCTGAATCAAGGTGCTGCGTCCTAGCCGCAATCCCCGGGCCACCATGCGGGCCATTGTCAACTGATGGGGCCACCCGGCCTCGGGAAGCTGCCGCAAAAGTTGCCGCAACTGTTGGTGGACTTCAACCTCAATCACGGTCGCTACGCCAGGGCTCCGCCACAGACGCTAGGGTGAACTAGCCTATTCTAGGGTAGGGAAGAAAACCAAACGACACCTTTGGGGTGAGCGATGTCTGGTGTTTCTGCTGTTCCCACGCCCTCGCCCAAACTTGGAGCCGCCCAGGCGGGATCCCTGCTCTTAGATCGCTCTGAGTGGGGTCGCTTGCGGATCCAGGGATCCGCCGCCCTAGACTACTTGCACAGCCAGAGCACTCAGAATCTCAAGGCTCTAAGCCCTGGCCAAGGGGCGGATACGGTTTTCGTCACCCCCACAGCAGGGATCATAGATCTAGCCACAGTCTACGCGGAAGAGGAAGCCTGCTGGATTTGGACTTCGCCGCAGCGCTGTCGCTCCCTGATGCAGAGCTTGGGGCGACTGTTGCCCTTTGTGCGCGGGGCCCAGCTAGTCGATGTAACCGATCAGACCTTTGCCTTTGGGCTAATTGGCCCCCAGAGCCAGGCCCTTCTGGAGAAGGTCATGGACCCAGGAGGGATCCCGACAAGACTATACGAACACCGCCAGGTAGAGATTCAGGGGATCCCTGTCCATTTGGCCTGTGGCAGCGGCCTTGCCCAGCCGGGATTTACCCTCTGGGGCAACCTAGAGCACAAAGCCGCCCTTGTCGACTGCTTGCTCCAGGTGGGAGCAGAGCTGGCCTCACCTGAACTTTGGGAAGCCCTGCGCCTGGAGGCCGGTCGCCCCGCCGCCGACCGCGAGCTAACCCCCGACTACAACCCTCTGGAAGCCGGCCTATGGCACGCCATTTCCCTCTCCAAAGGGTGTTACATTGGCCAGGAAGTCTTGGCCAAGCAGGTAACCTACCGGCGCATCCGCCAAACCTTATGGGGGATCCGCCTCCAAGGCGAGGCTCAGCCCGGTGCCGACATCGTGCGGCAAGGAGAAAAGATTGGTGTGTTGACCAGCGCTGGTCCCACCTCCCAAGGCTACTGGGGCTTGGGCTATGTGCGCACCAAGTTCGAGCCGGCTGAAGGGTGGGAGGTGGAAGTCGGTTCTGTAGCAGGGATCCTCACCCGCCCGCCCTTTTTGAGCTTTCCGCCTGTTGTTTGAGGTAGATCTCAGCTCCCTAGAGATCGAAGTGGCGGTGAAAGCGGGGATCCCACCTGTCCTTTTTGCGCTGATTACAGACTTTGCACAGGGTTTGCAAGTTGCTGATGTCGTTGCTGCCGCCCTGGGCAAGGGGGACGATGTGATCAACCTGAAGCTGCACCTCTGGGGGCGATTTGCCACAACTGCGGCAGCGGAAGCCATCCCTTTGGAAGACATACTCCCGCACAGATGCTGGGATCGGGATCCTCTCACCAGGTTTTCTCTCTTTCATCCATTACTCACCTGTATTGCGAAAACTATCTAGTTCCGAGTCTCGAGATGGGCTATCGGGAATAAACTCGAGACAAACTTTAAGGGATACTTTGCCCTCAGCCCAATCCTTTCTAGGCTGCAGGATTCGGGATTTTACTCCCTCTACTAAAGCTCTAATTTCTACGTGAACCTTTTTTGAGCGAAGGTAGCTATTTGTTCGTGCAATATCTGCAAGAAGGTAATCAATAATTGCACTGTGCAAAATACTAGGAAGATAGATTTGGTCGCCAATCGCAACGGTAGTTTCTTTATCATCTGCTTTGAGAAGTATCGAGTCAAGCATGTCTTGTTTCCTAGTGCTAACAGACCTGGCTAATCGGCATCCTTTCGAAGGTCATCCAGAGGAGATCCATCGCTTGCTGATCCTGGATCTTCTGGCTCAAACTCAACTATTAGCCTTACCCTAACT
>NZ_JANSIV010000177.1:12267-56322 GCF_047502705.1 Synechococcus sp. H70.1 | reverse complement strand
TCCTCCTATATCAATGACGGTGCTTGGAGAAGCATCTATCTCGACAAAGCGATCCTGAGGTTGATCGTTGCTTGACATTGACTCGGCCTCCTAATGCATCCCGCTAACTTAAGCTACTCCTTGTCTGTGCGAAGGTCATCTAGAGGGGATCCATCACTACTTTCTGAGCCCGTACACTCTGGCTCAAACTCTACAGTTATCCGCAATCTGACCCTGCCTTTCTCCCACTCCTTCTTACCCGGCACCAAGAGCTGACAGGTCAGGCCCTGATCAAACCACTTGGTTTCTTGCAGTAGCTTCTCTTCGGGTTGAGGGGCAAGAAGGCTACTGGCAATACTAATCAGGTTTTCCGGTGGGAGGATCCCCGAGGATCTCAAGGCTGCAATAAACAAGCGATTGAGCTCTTCCTTTTTGGCCAAATCCTCTTGGGCAGCTTTGACCAGGCTAGCAACCTTGAAAGTTTTGTCCCCTACAGAGAGGATCCCTTCTAAGTATTGCTGCAAGGGCAGGGACTTAGGCAACAAAACTTCACCTCCTCAAATAGTAGGGAGAAACAAACTGCTTTATCTCAGATCGTCAAGTATGCTGTCCAGCTCGGGGAAAATCTTACTTAAGTCAGAGATCTCATCACTCGGCTCACTTTCGCTCGCTGGCTGCTCGGAAGAACCTGCTGAGCTGTCGGCTAATTCACCGGTTGAAGAAGGTTTAGGTAGAGAAATCAAGGGCAAAAGTTCACGACCTAGGCCCATAGCCTGTAAGCATAGGTTAATCCCCGAAACAGCTTGGTTGTAGCTATCGATCTTTGCTTCTAGGTCCCTTAGACGCTGCTGGTTTAAGGCGATTCTTTCTTCTGCTTCCTTCCTTAGCGTTGCTTCCATAAACTGCTTTGCTTCAGGATACCTCTGTGGAATTTCATTAGCCACTTCCTTAGCAAAAGGCAAGAGCTGGGTCTTGAGGGTATTGTTGGTTTCTTGTCGGAAGTTAGAGCGTATTGTCTGGCTGACTTTGGGCTCAAAGTCAAGCTTCAGTAATTGCCGGATCCCGGGCTCTGCATCTCGAATAGCGGAAATATCGTAGGACTGAGACGTTTGCTTTAAAACTTCCCGGAACTGGTAAATGGAGAAAGTGCCCTCGTCATAGAAGCGAGGACTTTCTCTTAGATACCGGTCGCACTCTTTTCGAGCACCGCTGACTAATGCAGTGCAAACTTTTTCTTTAACCCCTAGTAGTTTCTTCTCTAGATCACCGTCGGATCCCAGTAGGCGAAACAACTGCTTGTAGTAGTCTGAACTGCGTACCCGATCAATAATCCGCCGGAAGGAGTTCTCCACAACTGTGGTGGCAGACTCGACCAGTATATCCTCTAAGTGATTTGATAGGTAGTAAAGAGCCTCAACCAGTACAGCCAAAAAGGGAGCCGTGGAGTTACGGTGGTGGATGCGGACAGCTTGGCTATAGGCACTATCTATTGAGAATGTGTCCAGAAGCTCATCCAGCCTACGCACCATCTTGGCCTGCAGCCTTCGGAAGTCATACTCAAACTCTTTATCCGTTCCGTCAATAATTTCGTTAATCATAGTTTGAATATGTTCATCGAACTCTTGACCAATCCTATTCAACTGCTGATTAATAAGCATTAACTCATGGGCAATCATGCTATCAACTTCTCTAGGCTGGCTGTCTAGGTCTCTATAAAGATCTATGTAAGACTTTCTGAGCTCAATACACAGAGGCTGCAAGTCATCGGCAAGAGCTATAAACAGCTGCGGGCGCTTTTCTTCCCTTAGATAGCGAGTAACTCCACTGCGGAACTCTTCTATGCCACTATCCTTGATCATGTACTCAACCAGGGGCATGCCCCACTCGTTTAGAATTCGAATATAGTTATCGATAGGAGTCTCGTAGCCGTGCACCGAAGGGCGGAAGGGGGATCCCACAAGCCTGCCTGAAGAGCTACAGTACTTGACAAACTCACTAATAAATTGAGGTGTCTGCTCTCTGCCACCTAGCTCTTTTATACTTTCTGCAAAAATAGTATCTAGACCAAACCTTGTTTCTCGAGTTGTGGCCTTGATCTGTGAGCCGTAGAAGCCAAGCAGGGCACTAGTCTTGAATAGGCGAGCTTGACGAAACTGCTGGTCAATGATGGCCTCTAATCTCTGCCTTAGCTGCGAGTTGTACCAAGTTTCATCAATGCGGTTGAACACATAAAAAACCCGATCGCGAATACTTTCGCTACTTTGGATGTGCTCAATGAGTTCTGTTTCTTCTTTAGTCAGCTCACCCGTTGTAGCACACTTGAGGACACAGACAACTGCGGAAGTATTTGGATCGGCAATTTTTTGATAGGTGCGCTCGGCGTCCGCTTTAACGGGAGCATCAATTCCAGGGGTATCGACAATAACGTTTCCATCCTCCAATAGAGGATGATGGCAGTAGTACTCAATCTTCCGCAGAACTGCACTATTGGCACCGCGCCGGGCAAAACTGGCCGCTTCTCTTAGGTTGCCAAGGTTAAGCTGTTCCATCGAGAACACTCTGTTTTCGGCTGGGTGAATTCTGGCGCGGTTTTGCTGGAAACCTTCAACTAATAAGCGCAGCGCATCTGCCTGCTTTGCCCGTTCCGACTTACTTTTGCCGCCCTCCTGCTGAACAATGGCCTCAGCCTGCTCTTTTAGGCGATTGAGGGTGACTTCCTCTAGGTTGTTGCCGCTGGGTAGGGCTAAGCCCAAGCGAGTGCAGAAGGCAGCCATCTGTTCCTGCACCTGCCGCTCGCTGAGGAAGGTGAGTACTACCCTCTCGGCGTCAGGCTCTGCATAGGAGATGTAGCACTCTGTCCCTGTGGCGTGTCCTTCGGCGCTATAGAGAAGCTCCCTTTCCAACAAGGCGTTGATCAGCATCGACTTGCCAGCGCTAAAGGCACCGGCAAAGACAATCTCAAAGGTTGGAGAAATAGCCTTGCTCAGTGAAGCCTGAACTCGGGTTGTATCTTGCTTCCCCGAAAGCGTGGGATCTTGCTGCCAAAGGTTTAGAATCGTTTCAACATGCTCCCGTAAGTTCTCACACTGAGGTAAGAGCTGCACAGCCATCTCAGGGACCTCCGCTAGGGCTGGGGAGATTATAACGCCCTCAGCCTCGGGCGTGAGATCCCTATACTACTTTTCTTCCGACGGGGCCCTAGCTTGCTAGGGCAAAGAGGTCACTCCACTCCCGCCTGGGAACGCCGGGCTTAGCGATGATCTCGAAGATGCGGTTTTTTGCTGCCGGTTGAAATAGGCTTTCAACAGCCACTTGAGCTACTTTGAGGCGAGGGATGCTGCCCTCAAAGAGAGTGTCAGCCTGAGAGAGGACAATGCCATCCTCGTTGTCCTGGTTTTTCAGGCCCCCTGGCCGAATGATGGTGTAGGTGAGGCCGCTTTTTTGCAGGTATTCTTCGGCTCGTTTTTTCCACACCAAGATCAGCCAAAACAGGTTGAGGGGATGGAACAACTGGGACACGCATAGAGAAGAAATCAAAACAAAGTGTTGGATCCCTTGGGCTTTGGCTACATCTACCAAGTTTTTAGTGCCTTGGTAGTCCACTCGGTAAGGCAGAAAGGGATCCCAACTGGGCCTAGCTCCTGTAGCACAGAGTACCACCGTGCATCCCTCCATGCCGGCTTCCAGGGTGGCCGGGTCCAGCACATCTCCCACCACCACTTCCGCTTCGGGGGGAAGAACCTGTGCGGCCAGCTCGCGGCTGCGCACCAGCGCCCGTACCGGGATGCCACGTCCCACCAACTCTCTGACGATGCGCCGCCCCGTTTCTCCCGTAGCCCCTGCAACAAAAGCCTTCATCTTCTCCCTTTGCCTAGGTTGGCTGTAGTTGTACCAGCTCTTGGGTTGGCCCTGCTAGAACCATTATCCAATCCGCCCAGAGCGGAATGGTAGGGATCCCAAAGCGCAACGAATAGCCCTAACCTGCTGGTGAAGCAAGTTACGGGGGAGTAGCCGGTGGACTTCTATTGAAGTGGCTTGGCTACATCTCCCACCTTAAAGCCAGAGCCGCTGAGAATGCGGCCCACACTGGATCCCTGATCCACCTCTGTCAGTTGAATTTGGCCAGCTGGCTCGGTCAATTTGCGCAGGACTGCTCCTGTGGCCGGATCCTTAACCTCGCGAACGACGCGCTCCACAGAAAGGATCAATCCCACGCGATAGCCGTCGCGGCTGCCTTTGTTCAAGATCACCTGATTGCCGTAGACATCCGCCACCAAGGCATCCACCGTCGGCAAAGAGCGGGGCTGGGCCGCCAAGCGACTGGCAAAACCGGCCAACTGCTGGGCAATTTGCTCCACCGCCTGCTGGCTGGCCAAAACCAGCAGCTTTTCTTCGTTGCTGGTGGCGGATCCCCCGCCAAAGCCGGCAACTGTGACCGTACTATCCGACTGGCTGGCGTTGCCCCGGCCCTCGACCACGGCCAAGATCTCGGCCGTGCTGGTGCTCACCAGGCGGGCATTGAGCTGCACGTTGGCATCGGCATCCACCGACTCGGCCCCCACCGCCAGCGGAAAGCTGCCGAAGGGGGTTAAGACCGGCGCCCCACCGCCGGAACGGCGCACCGACACATCGAACTGGGTAACACTGCCGAGGATCACCGCATCGACCCCGAGGATCCGGCCCACCTGAGCGGCGGTGTTGGCATCCAACCGCCCTGATAGCCCCAAGTTCTGCTCGGCCAAGATCGCGTCCAGCCGCGAGCGCTCGATAACAGAAAAAGTGCCATCTCTCACCAGCCGATCCACCAGCAGATCGCTCACCCCCCGCGAAGCCTCGCGCAGGCTGTAGGAATTGCTGAGGCTGCTGAAATCAAAATCCAAAACCGCAACGCGCGGGCGAGTGCTGGGTTGAGGCGCTTGTCCTACCTGGCTGGGGGCAGAGAGACTGCAGCGAAGGTCTTGGGGAAACTTCTGGCACAGCTCCGGATTGGTGGATTGGGCAGCCACTGGGATCCCCGTCCAACCCAAGCTCAGCAGCGGGATCCCGAACAACAAGATGGAAGAGAGGTTGCGCATGATTGAGCGATCTCCTGGATCGAGGAGGTGGCCACAGTCCATTCTTAGCTTGCACCCAAAAGAGCTTCCGGGGGAGGATGACCAATCTCACCTGGCCGCCTGTTCCAGAAGATGTCCTATACTCTACCGACTTCGAGGCCTTTGGGAAAAGGGATGAAGAGGGTTTGCACAGAGGAGTTGACAGATCTCAACAGTTAAGGCTGGGCAGAGAGGCTCGCCCTTTGTAAGTTGCCGGAAAAGCTTGACCCAATTGGGCCAGGTTCAGAACGGGATCGAGCGTGCAAGCTCAGTGCTACCCTAGTAGGGCTGTGTTCTTGTGCAAGCTATGCCTGTTCCTAAGAAGAAAACCTCCAAAGCCCGCAGTCGCAGGCGGTATGCTGTCTGGCTGGGCAAAGCCAAGCTACAGGCGCAGCGGGCCATGACCATTGGGCGCGCTATTCTCAGCGGTCGCAACACTGGCTTCTACTACCCCAAAGCCAAGTCCGAAGAAGAGGAGGGAGAAGAATAAAGCCTGGCAGCAGGGATCCTGGTTTACATTGGGGTCAGGCTCCCTTGAGAGCTGTTCTGCTGCCTCCTGGTCTTGCTTGTTTAGCAACTGGCATGCGCTCGTTGACCTCTCTTACCTACTACCAGCGGCTGGGCCTGTCTCCAGGGGCTTCCCCTGAGGAGATTCGGCGGGCCTACCGGCAGTTGAGCAAACGCTACCATCCCGACACCTCTCCCCTGGCCCCAGAGGTGGCCATTCGCTGCTTCCAAGAGTTGCACGAAGCCTACCTTGTTCTCAGCAACCCGACCAAGCGGGCTATCTACGATGCCAGCCTCCAGGTAATGATGGCCAAAGCGGGATCACTCGAGCGCATAGGCTCGCCGGGGGCAGAGTCTCTTGAGCTACCCATGGAAACCCGACCGCTTTCTGCAGGTGAGCTCTGTGCTCTGCTGCTGATGGGTGCTACTTTTGTGATCTGCCTAGTGCTGGCAGGCGTTTTGGCGTGGCTGCGGGAGGGCGGGGTGGGCTAACTGGGCTGCTCCAGCTGCGGGCAGACAGACTAGGAAATGCTCGGCATCTGGCCTAGAAGGTGCTTGAATAGGTAGCTGGGTAGTTTTTATCTCGCCATGCCTTTGCCGCCTGAAACTACACCTCTATATAATCACTCGCTTTTCTCTCTCGAGCAGTGGCTGGAGGAACAGGGTTGTACCCGCGACCCAGAAGATGTAGAGCAGTGGTTTTGCGAGCGGCCGGGCTGGAAAGCTTGCCTGCGCTTGGAAGAAACTAGCATTTGGGTGCGCTACACCTACCCTAACGGCAACACCAAGACTTTGTCTTTTCCCTACTCCCTCAGCCGCAAGGATGTAGAACAGGCCATTTTCGAGGATTAAGTGGCCATGCGCATTCTGCAATTGCCTGCCCTGCGCGACAACTACATCTATCTGCTCTACGATCCCGAGACGGCAACGGCGGCGGTGGTGGATCCGGCAGTGGCCGAGCCGGTGCTGGACAAATTGGCCGAGCTGGGGGCGGAGCTGGTGGCTATCTTCAACACCCACCACCACCACGACCATGTGGGGGGCAACCTGCAACTTTTGGCCCGCTACCCCCGCGCCGTCGTCTACGGCAGCCAGGTGGATCGAGGGCGGATCCCTGGCCAGAGGGTGGAGCTGCAGGCAGGGGAGACGGTGGAATTTGCGGGCCGGCAGGCGAAGGTGCTGTTTGTGCCCGGCCATACGCGGGGACATGTTGCCTACTACTTCCCCGAAAGCGGGGATCTCTTCTGCGGCGATACCCTGTTTGCCGGGGGATGCGGGCGGCTCTTTGAGGGCACCCCAGAGCAGATGCTGGGATCCCTGGATCAACTGCGGCAGTTACCTGAACCGACGCGGGTGTGGTGTGCCCACGAGTACACCTTGAACAATCTTAAGTTTGCCTTGACGGTGGATGGGGACAACCCGGATCTGCAGGCGCGCTATCAGCAGGTGGTGGCCCTGCGCCAGGCGGGATCCCCAACGGTGCCCAGCACCATCGGCGAAGAGCGCCGCACCAATCCTTTTTTGCGCTGGGATCAGCCGGCTCTGCAGGCGGCCACCGGCGTTCAAGAGCCGGTGCGGGTCTTTGCCCGGCTGCGGGGTATGAAGGATCAGTTTTGACACTTTTCTTTCTTTTGGCAATTTCTAAGAGAGCTAAGGCATACTGTCGGGGGGACTGCCTCTAGCTACTCCCTGCAGATCTATGTCTTGCCCCGACTGCCCAGCTCTGCCCGCCTTTCTGCAAGAGCCAGGGCGCTTATTTCTCTGGTTGCCCACTCCTCATACCCACCAGAAGCTCTGGCGGGCCCTGGAGGCCAAGACAGAGGTTCCCGTTCAACTTTTGCAAGACCTTGGCCTAGTTGTTGCCATTGCCCAGGGAGCCCTTAAGAAGACCCTGGAGACAATGGCTGAGATTCTCTCGCAAGAAGAGATGCGGGCCAGCCGCGCCCTGTTTTTGGCCGGAGATAGGGATCCCTGCTGGCAAGATTGCGCCCGGGTGGAGTCGCTGCTGCAGTTGTTCCACCGCACCCAAGCTGGGCTTTTGTTGGAAGTGTTGAAGGAAGACCGTCTCACCACCTACTTTCAGCCCATTGTCCGGGCGCAGGATCCCACTTGTGTGGTGGGCCACGAGGCGCTGGTGCGGGGATTGGACAAAGAGGGCAAAGTGATTGGGCCGGGCTTGCTCTTTGCCATGGCCCGCGAGGCCGGGCTGCTCTACCACTTGGACTTGGCCGCCCGCCGCACGGCCATTGCCGCGGCCACCCAGCACCGCTTACAAGGGGATCTCTTCATCAACTTCAGCCCTACGGCTATCTACGACCCGGCCTTTTGCCTGCGCTCCACCGTCTGGGCCATTAGTCGCGCCGGGATCCCGCCCCAGCGGGTGGTGTTTGAGGTCAACGAATCCGACCGCAGCCCCGATGTGGATCATTTGCAGCAGATTTTGCGCTTCTATCGGCAGGCGGGCTTTCGGGTGGCGCTGGATGACCTGGGCGCCGGCTACGGCTCCCTGAACCTGTTGCACCAGTTGCAGCCGGATCTCATCAAGCTGGATAGGGAGCTCATTCGGGGGGTGGATCGGGATCCCTATAAGGCGGTGATTGCCGAGAAGCTGCTGGAGCTGGCTCAAAAGCTGGGGATCACTACCCTGGCGGAAGGGATCGAAACGGCAGGAGAGCTGCAGTGGGTGCGCGACCGCGGCGTAGATCTGGTGCAGGGCTTTTTCATCGCCCGGCCCCAGCCTGTCCCCTCAGGATTAAGACCCAGAGGATAGCTGCCCCCACGGCTTGAGCGGCTACCGAGAAGATGACCAAAGCGGGGAGAAAGAGATCGTAGAGCACCCCCATCAGGGCGCTGCCCAAAAACCAGGCCAGGCCGTAGATGCTGGTAAACAGCCCAAAGGCAAAGCCCCTCGCCTGGGCGGCCACCATGCCGGCTACTGCTGCCTTCATGACCGATTCCTGGGCGCCCAGGCCAATCCCCCAGAGCAGCATGCCCACCACCGTCAGCCCGTAGCTGCCGGAAAAGGCCAGCGGCGCAAAACCGGCAGACAGGACCACCGCCCCCAACAGGCTCCCCAGCCCCAGGCGGTCAAATAGCCAGCCCCAGCCCAGGGCGGCTAGGGCATCCACCCCCATGGCCAGGGCGTAGAGCAAGGGGATCCCTGCCGCCTCGCCACCTTGCTGCTGCAGGTGCAGGGCAATGAGGGAAAAGTCGGCAAACCCCATGGCCACACAGGCCGCTGCTGTGAGATACAGCCAAAAGACCCTGGAAAAGCCTTTTGCTGGAGCGGTTTCCGGCTCCGGCTCAAAGTCGCGCGGGGTGGGATACAGCCATTGGGCCAGCCCCAGCACCCCTAGCCCCAGGGCCGCCGGGATCCCCAAGGCCAAGAATGCGCCTTGGAAACCGTAGCCGGCGGCAACCATTCCTGCCACCAGCAGCGGCCCTCCCACCGCCCCAATTTGATCCAAGGTCTCGTGCAGGCCAAACCCAATGCCCTGGCCCACCTGCAGCGCTGCATGGGAGAGCAACACATCCCGTGGCGGGGTGCGGATCCCTTTGCCCAGGCGCTCGACCAGCAAAAGCAAAGCAGCCCAAGGCCAACTGCTCACCCAGGCCAGAGCAGGGATCACCGCTGTGTTGAGGACATAGCCCAGGGTGGTGAGCTGCCACTGCCCTCGACTGCGGTGCACGGGATCCCTACTGAGCCGGTCGCTCCAGTAGCCTACTCCTAGGCGCAGCCCATAGGCCAGCAGTTCTCCTCCGCCGGCCACCAGGCCCACCACCGTGCCACTGGCCCCCAGGGATCCCAAAAAAGCTCCGGAGATGCTGCGGGCCCCCTCGTAGGTGGCGTCGGCGCAGAGGCTGACGATCCCCAGCAAAACGATGAAGCGCCAAGCAGGAGAGAAAAGAGTCATGGCCGGTGTCCATGCCTAGCGGAGACAAGAGGTGAGAGCAAAGAAGGCTTCAGGAGGGTCTTATCTAACCAGGAGCAACTGCGGCCAATCTAAGGCTAAGCCAATCTTGTTCTCCTTCCTTTGCATCGAATAGAATTAGACACCCTCCGTCCTTTTGGCTAAGGGAGCAAAGCAATGGCCGCTAAAAGAATTCTTTTTAAGCTGGCTTGCTTTTTGTTAAGTGCCTGTTTAGTTTCGATAGCATCGACGGTTAAAACAAGTGCCGAGCAGGCGTTCTTAAACGCTGAGTATCTCATAGCTACCTCGCCCCTTCCAGATATTGAGCGGGTTCGTTTTCAAGATGGCAAGTATCAAAGAGGCTCTAGCATTTTTGAAGAAGGGTTTCTAACAGCAAGCCTTGAAAGGCTGGAACCTACCGATCTTAACAACGATGGGCTTCAGGATGTGGTGGCGGTTGCAGCAAGCAGTACAGGAGGCAGTGCTGCCTGGATAAGCTTATCCGGCCTGTTAGGTGGCAGCAAAAACCCCACACTCCTAGAGCCTGTATTTCTTGGCGATAGAGTTGTCGTTAACAACATTTCCATCGCTCGTAGCTCTAGAGGAAGTGCTGAGGTCTGCTTAGATATGCTTGTTCATGGTCCCAAAGATGCCCAGTGCTGCCCTACTAAGAAAGAAAAAAGGTGCTTCACTGTCGCCGAAAACCGATGGATACCTCGTAGAGCCAAATAATCTTTGCTGAGGCCGGTTTGGAGGCCTAGCCTAGCAACAGCTCTAGGGCCCAGCATTGATCTTTAAGCCTCCGCTGCCTGCCCAGGGGTTTCTCTAGGAGACTCTACGAGGATTACAGGAATAGAGCTGGTCTCCAACACCGCTTGGGAAGTGGATCCCACTAGCACCTGCTCCCAGGGGCGGTGGCCCCGCTTGCCTAGGACTATGTCGGTAACCTGCCGCTCCTGGGCTATGTCCACGATGGTCTCCGCCAGGGGGCCGGAAGCCAGGCAAAATTCGTGGCGAATATCCGCCAAGAGGCGCTGGGCAAGCTGCCGCAACGCTTCCACCCCCTTCCCCTGAGGCTCATCGGTAACATGGAGCACAATCACTTCCCCATCCACCCGCCGCGCCAGATCCGCTGCCTTGCGCAGCACCGCCTCCGCCAAGGGAGAGGTATCCACGGCGGCCAAGAAGCTCACCTTGCCCTGGCTGCCCACCTTGGTGGGATCCACCTCTCCCTTTTCCAATAGGCGAGGGGCGAAAACCTGGGTTAGCCAGGCCCCTAGGGGTGCTGTGGTCAAAATCGACAGGGCCGCTAGGGCGAGGATCGTGTCCCCGCCAGGGATCCCCTGGGCTAAGGGGATGCCGCCGATGGCCGCCTGCACCGTGGCTTTGGCCATGTTGCCCGGCAGCAAAAAGAGCCGCTCCCGCCAGTTCCAGTTGCTCCCCAGGGTGGAAAGCCACCAGCCCAGGCCCCGGCCCAACAGCAGGCTCAGGGTCAAAAGCAGCAAACCGGGCAAGAGCAGGGATCCCAGTACCTGCAGATCCAAAGAGGCTCCCAGCAGGACAAACAGCACAATCTCCGCCACCGTCCAGAGGGCGTCGAACCCAAGCCGCAGCCGCCGCGCCAGCGGCCCATCCAGTTGGACGAGAAAAAACCCCAGGGCCATCACCGCCAGGTAGCCGGAAAAATAGGGCCACACCTGCGACGCCAGCACCAAGCCCAGCGCCAGGCAGGCCGCCAGCAGCACCTCTTGCGTACTGTTGCGGGTCCAGTTCTGCTGCACCAAGAGGGCCACCAAAACCCGCGCCCCCAGGTAGCCCACCGCCACCCCCAGCAGGATCTCCATCCCCACCTGGAACGGCAGCCACTGCAGGCGAAGGCTCTGGGCAGATCCCTGCCCCAAAAAGCTCAGCAACAGGCTAAAGCCCAGCAACAGCAGCACATCGGAAAGGGCGCTGCCGGTCAAAATGGCGTCCGGGATCCCTTTGGCTACCCCCCAGCCTAGGCTCTTGAGGCGCAACATCCCCGGCACGATCACCGCCGGCGACTCCGCCCCGAGCACGCAGCCCAAAAGCAGTCCTGTCGGCCAATCCAGCCCCAGGATCCAGCGGCTCAAGAGCGCCACTGCCACCGCCTCACAGGCTGCCGGCAAAAACCCCAGCCGCAGGGCCACGGATCCCTGCTGGGCCAGCTTTTCCCAATCCAGCCCCAGGCCCGCCCTCATGAGGATGATCGTGACGGCCACTAGGCGCAGATCCCCGGCTGCCGCCAACAGCTCTGGGGACAAGACCTCTTGCAACAGGATCCCGACCAGAATCATCCCCACTAGTGGCGGCATCCCCAACCGGCCCACGATCTGGCCGACAAAAAAGCCCATCCCTAAGATCCACAGCCAACTGCCCAGCATCAACAGAACCTCTCTCTTTGCCGTCCGGGTGTCGAAGGGCAGCCCAGGGGAAAGTAGAGCCGCGGAGTGGCAAGCCAACATCAAAGACTCCCACCCCCTGGAGCTGCCCAGAAGAGTAGGAGTCATCAGCCTCAGCCTTGGATTTAGAGAATTCTTAGAACCTGCCTGAGGCGGTTGCGGTGAACCCCATCACCGGTTGCCGGGAAAGGCCGAGCAGCCCACCCGCAACGCATTTGCCCCTTACCGTATCACGCCCCATCTTCCACCGCAACCAAGCGATAGGAGTGATGGGGACGGCCAATGGAGCAATAGAAATCGCTGCAGACATTGTGGGTAAAGCGATCGCTAAGGCTGCGGGTAACCTGCTGCACCACCTGGCTGCCCACTCTCTGAACCAACTTGCGCGGCAGAACTTGCAAAAACTTGGGCAAATGCAGCCGGATATCGAGATGAAGATCCCAGTGGACGCGGGTAGTGGCAGGGGATCCCGGTAGCTCCTCCAGCCGGAAACTGGCCTGGCAATCTACCCGATAGGGCAGGGCGGCCTCCCCCGGCAGCTCAGTCGAAGTCAGCCGAAATAGGTAATCTTCCTCCGGCCAGATCTTCACCCCAAAGCAGGGCTCCAGCTCAAACCCCAGCCCACCCATGCGGAAAAATTGCAGCTTGTAGGTGTCGGCAGAGAGGGGCTCCACCTGGAGTGGCCGGAAGCAGCGCTGGATCCACTGGCCGTGGCCGCGCAGGTAACGGGCCAAAGTCTCCCGGTCAGTCTCCAGATCCACTTGGCCCCGTCGTCCTGCCTGCAAATCCAAGTGGACCTTAGCTATTGGTTGATCTAACGGTGGGGGGTGATCCATCTCCTCCAAAGGCGGCTCCCCCTCTTCGGACAAAGCCCCTTCACTGAGGGGAACGACGGGCTTGGAGTTGGCGATAGACATCCCGAATATCCACCTGATAGTGAGCAAGAGCCACGAGGCAGTGGTACCAGAGATCCGCCACCTCGCGGGCCAGGGCGGTCTTGTCCCCCTCCTTTGCCGCCATCACCACTTCAGCCGTCTCCTCGCCGAGTTTTTTTAGGATGGCGTTGTCTCCCTTGGCCAGCAGGCTGCTGGTGTAGGAATCGGGACGGGGATCCGCCTGGCGGGCCTTGATCACGGCAAACACCTGCGACAGGGTATCGGCGGCCGGGATGGGATCCCCTTCCTTCTCTGGGAGGGTGCGGAAGAAGCAGCTCCGCACTCCTGTGTGGCAGGCCGCATCTCCCACCTGCTCCACCAAAATGACCAGTGCGTCGCTGTCGCAGTCGTAGCGGATTTGTTTGACCCACTGCACGTGGCCAGAAGTTTCCCCCTTGGGCCAGAACGCCTGGCGGGAGCGGCTCCAGAACCAGGTGCGGCCTGTCTCCAGCGTTTTCTGCAGCGATTCCCGGTTCATCCAGGCCATCATCAGCACCGTCCCGTCTAGGTAGTCCTGCACAATGGCCGGGATCAAACCCTGTTCGTTGTAGCGGAGGCTGTCCAGATGAGCGATCCCCTCCGGCAGAAGAGCGCGGGGCGGATCCGCTGAAGGAATGGAGTCCGAGGCAGCAATCATAGAGGGCAGGAATCCAAAGAGAGCATAAAAAGCAAGATAGCAAAGCCAGCTCTCCCCAGGGTACCTCCTCCTGCCCAGCCCGGTTTTTGTTGCCGCTAGGGGGATTTTAATCTGGGCTTAACCTCGTTTTAGTCGTGACTTAAAGTCAAGCTGCTAAGTTTGATACCGAGCTTTCACGCGCCGAGGGAGAGCAATGCGCATCCGGGTAGAAAACCTCTGGGTCACCTTTAAAAACAAGGTTGCCCTAAGAGGGGTTTGCCTCGACCTGTTTGGCGATGGAGCCCAGGTGGTGGCTCTGATTGGCCCCTCTGGCGCTGGGAAGTCCACCCTCCTTAAGCTCCTGAAGGGAATGGTCAGGCCCAGTTTTGGAAAAGTCTGGGTTGGCTCTTTCCCCCTCCACGAAGGCGGAGGGGAGGGGCTGCAGCAGGTGCGCAAGCGCACGGGCATGATCTACCAGACTTTTCAGCTCATTGGCCGCCTGACTGTCTTGGAGAACGTCCTGATTGGGCGCCTGCCCCACCTGAATCTTACCCAGGGCTTGCTGCGGCAGTTCTCGAAGCAAGATCTGGCCCAAGCAGAAAAGCTACTGGAGGAGGTGGGGCTTCTCGAGCACGCCTGGCAGAGGGCCGATGCTCTTTCGGGGGGACAGCAGCAGCGGGTGGGCATTGCTCGCGCCTTGATCCAAGAGCCGGCCCTGATCCTGGCAGATGAACCCATCTCGGCTTTGGATCCCAAAAATGCGCAGGTGATCATGGATTTACTGCTGGGGATGGTTCGTCGACAGGGCATCCCGCTCCTAGTGACCCTGCATCACCTGGAGATGGTGCGCCATTACGCCAACCGAGTTGTTGCCTTCAAGGATGGGCAGGTTTTCTTTGATGGGCCGGTTTCTGCTCTCACCCCTGAAAAAGAGAAGGATCTCTACTTCGGGGAGGGGGAAGCCTCTCAAACCCTCGGAGGGTTGCCCTCAGCCTTGACGGCTTGAGGACAGGTAAGCTCAAACTCAACTTCACAACTGCAGAGGAGAATACTCATGCGGAGAAGAAAGGTTTTGGCTCTAGCGGCTTTCCTATTGGGCTTTGCCAGTTGGGTGCCGGTGCTGGCGCAGAAGCAGAACTGGCCCAAGGAGCTAGTGATCGCTGAAGTGCCGGTGGAGAGTGCTGCTGATTACGAAGCTCGCTATGCGCCTTTCCTGGAATACCTCAAGCAGAGATTGGGGATCCCGGTGCGTTTGTTTGTGGCTGGCGACTACACAGCCGTGATGCTCTCCCAGGCGGAAGGGAAAACCCACGTTGCTTTTTATGGGCCCGCCTCTTACGTCGATGCGATTGAAAAAGCCAATGCCCCCATCGAAGCCTTTGTGAAGGAAGATTCTGTCCGCTCGGGCACTGTTTACCACTCTCTGATGATTTCCAAGAAGGGCAGTGGTATCAAAACACTAGAAGACGCCAAGGGCAAAGATTTTGCTTTCGTTGACCCGGAGAGCACTTCTGGTTTCAAGGTGCCCATGGCTTACTTCTGTCTAGAGGCCAAGATCAAGCCCAAGGAGTACTTTAAACAAGTTACCTTTGCCGGCAACCATGAGTCGGTTATCCTGGGGGTTGCTCAGGGAACCATTCCCGTGGGGGTAACCTGGGATACCGGGATCAGTATTGCCACCAAGAAGGGCCAAATTAAGGGTTTGGAAGATTTTGAGGTGATCTGGAAGTCCGATCCGATCCCTTCCTCTCCCTGGGCCTACCGCAAAGACCTGCCGGAAGACCTCAAAGAAGCCATCCGCACGGCCTACCTAGAGTACGAGAACACACCGGAAGGCAAGCAATGGCTAGAAGCTCGCGGTCTCAAGGGTTTTGAGCCGGCCAGCGACAAGGATTACGATCCCTTCCGCAGGGTTAACAATGCTCTTAAGCAACCTGAGTGCCAACTCTAAGAAACTGCCCCCCTTACCAGCGGAGCTCAAACGGAGAGATCGCCTCAGTGTTCTCCTCGGCGGGATGGTCTTTTTGACTCTCCTGCTGACGGCAGGGCCGGCTGAGATCTCACCAGTCAGGTTGCTGGCTGGGTTGGGGAGGAGTGCTGTCTTTGTCGCTCGCTTCTTTCCGCCCAGCCTGCAATTTCTGCCAGCTTTTCTTTACTCTTTGCTCCAGACCCTGATCATGGCTTTCTGGGGCACTTTTCTGGCCACCTTTCTTGTGCTTCCCTTGGCCTTCCTGGGATCCAAGAACGTCGTCCGCTCTCCCGTGGTCTATCTGGCTGTCCGCGGGTTAATGGACATCCTCAGGGGGCTTAACGAGCTGGTTCTAGCCCTGGTTTTTGTGGCCGCCATTGGCTTGGGGCCTCTCCCAGGGATCCTGGCGTTGACGCTGCACACAGCTGGAGTGGCAGGCAAGTTGCTCTCCGAGGCCATTGAGACAGTGGATATGGGGCAGGTGGAGGCCGTGAGGGCTACGGGCTCCCATCCTCTGCTGGTTCTTGTCTATGGCTTTTGGCCGCAGGTGGCCCCAGCGTTCTACTCGGTGACGCTCTACCTGTTTGAGGTCAATGTGCGCTCGGCAACAGTCTTGGGCTTGGTGGGAGCTGGTGGTATCGGCTTCGATTTGATGCAGACGGTGCGGGCCTTCCGCTTTCAGGACGCCGCCACCATCATTTTGCTCATCCTGCTAACCGTGTTTACAATCGACAAGGTCTCGGCGCGAATTCGCCAATCCCTGGTATAGGAGGTGAGGGTGCAGGCTCTTGAAATCCTGGAGCTGCTGCAGGAGGCTCCTGAAAAGACAGTTGTGGCTCTGGCGCGGGAGGTACGGCCCGCTCTGGGAGCTAGCCAGAAGCTGAAGGAAGGGGCAGGCCTGCTGTTGCTCCCCTTCCAGGACTCGCGCAGCGGTACGCCGTTTTATCTGGGAGAAGTCTTGGTTTACGAGGTTTGGCTGCGCTTCCCCCGAAAGGGAGTGGAAGGCTATGGAATGGTGCTGGGGGAACGGCCGCGCCTGGCCCGCTCCCTGGCTTACCTGGATGCCGCGTTGCAGGCGGGGATTGCTGAAGATCGGATCCAGGCCTTGGCCCTGGAAGCTCAGGAACATCTCCAGGAGAAGGATGAGCGCCTCTGGCGCAAGGTGGCCGCCACGCGCTTGGAGGTAGAGACGCTATGAGCGTGCCCATACCTGCAGCCGAACGGCAAAGCCAACAGGTCTTCCGAACCTTGGTGATGGCGCTGAGCTACCCTGGCCGGCTTTGGCGCTTGCCAACTCACTCGCTGCGCCAAGCCTTCCGCCTCATTGGGACTACCCTGGTGGATGGAAATGTGGGGGTTTGGGCGCCAGACTGGCTGCTCTTGGATCTGCGCGGTCAGGCTCCTCGGCCCGTGGCCTTGGAGGCGGCGGACTTTGTCTTTGCCGAGCGGCTGGCGGATTTGCCTGCCGGCTGGGAAACCCTCTCGGTTCTTAAGAGGGGCACCTACCTGGAGCCGGAGAGCGGGGCAACTCTCATCCTGGGAACTGGCTGGGGCCAGGGATCCCCTCTTGTCTTCAAGGGCCCCGGCATTGCTGGGGAGGTGCGCTTGGCTGTGGATTTGCCCCCTGCTTTTTGGCGGCTGCGCTCCCAGATCTCGGCCTACCCGTTGGGAGTGGACATCTTGCTTACCGACGGGCAGCATGTAGTAGGCATACCGCGAAGTGTGGAGGTGGGTTGATGGGCTACGTGGTGGCGCGGGGCAGTCAGGAGGCCATTCTCAATGCCGAAGCCCTTTTTCGGGAATTGTTGCCGAGGGGGGCAGGTCAGTGGAGTAAGGGCCTGGCCAGCTACTTGCCCTATCTTTTGGATCAGGTGATGGCGGAAGCTGGCCTCTGGGCTCCAGAGCTGGCTGCTGAGGCCTTGGCCCAGACAGGGGGCGATCTCTACGAAGCGCTGCTGCTTTTGCGAGCTCATCGAACTACCCTTCCTCGCCTGGGCAAAGCGCAGCTTCAGAAAAAAGAAGATTTGCTCCTGGTGCGACGGCTTTCTTCAGCCTTCAAGAGCATTCCCGGCGGCCAAGTCCTCGGCCCCACCCTCGACTACAGCCTGCGTCTGCTGGGTTTTTCCGGAACCCAAGGGGTGGAGCCAGAGACCACGGCTGCTCCCCAGCGCTACCCCTCGGTGCGAACCTGGCTAAAAGAGCAAGGCCTACTGGAAGAAGATCCAGTGGCAGAGAAAGACTTAGAGGAAGAGATCCCGGATCTAACGCGGCAGCCGCTGCTGTTTCCGGCGCCAAGAGCCCATCGCCTGCAAGCTTTGGCGCGAGGGGACACCGGGGGACTCCTGGCCCTCGCCTACAGCGCCATGCGGGCCTACAACGTCCACACCCACCCAACAGTGGCGGAGTTGGGGGTGGGCTATCTCGAGGTGCGGGCTATCCACCCGGTGCGGGGAGGCAGCTTTCGCCTGGGGCGGATCCGCTTGGCCTTTGCAGAAGTCGTCGGGCATGGGGAGAAGGGATACCGCTTAGGCTTTGCTGCCAGCTTGGGCTGGAACGAGGGGCGGGTTATTGCGGGCGCAATGTTGGATTTGGAGATGGATCGCCCCACCCATCCGGCCCGCAGCGAGGAGTTTGTTCTGGTACACACGGATCCCGTGGAGGCCTCGGGCTTTGCCCTGCACTACAAACTGCCTCACTATGTAACGTTCTTCAGCAATTGGATGAGCCATCAGGAGGCTGCTCTTGAACCCTAAGCATAGCTACGCCTACTTGGATCCTGAAGCCAAGCGAGAAATTCGGCGCAAGGTTCTCAAGGCTTTGGCCATACCGGCATATCAAGTTCCCTTTGCCAGCCGAGAGATGCCCCTAGCCCGCGGCTGGGGCACGGGCGGCCTGCAGCTTACCCTCAGCCTCGTGGGGCCGGAAGATGTGGTGAAGGTCATCGACCAAGGAGCGGATGACTCGGTTAATGCTGCCAACTTGCGCCGCTTCATTGCCCACGTCAGCGGAGCTCGAACCACCACCGATGCTTTGGAAGCAACCCTCATCCAAAGCCGTCACCGCATCCCGGAGGAGCGGCTGCAAGAAGGACAAATTTTGATCTTGCAAGTCCCGATCCCTGAGCCCCTGCGCTACGTGGAGCCTTCCGATGCCAAGGCACGGGAGCTGCATGCCCTGGGGGACTACAGCCTGCTTTGGGTGGATCTATTTGAAGAACACTTGCGTCACGGCCGCAGCCGCAAGGGAGCAGCCTATCCCGTTCTGGTGCATGGCCGCTATGTGATGGATCCCAGTCCCCTGCCGCGCTGGGATCTGCCCAAGCTGCACCAGGCAGCCCACATCACGCTCTTTGGCGCCGGTCGGGAGAAGCGGATCTATGCTGTCCCCCCTTACACGCAGGTAGAACCTCTGGCCTTTGTGGATCGACCCTTCCAGCCGGAACCCATTGTGGGATCCTGCCGCCGCACCGGTTGCCGCCACGTCTTTCTCAACGCCATTCCTCAGGAGGATGGCAGCTTGGCCTACGAGATCTCCGACCAGGGCTATATGGAAAAACTCCTAGCTGGCAAAGAAAGTGGGCCTTTATTTGTTGGGGAGAAGCAGCATGGTTGAAGAAAGGCCTTTGCTGGAACTGGTCAAGGTGTGGAAAGCCTACGGGGATCGCTGGGCCCTCAAGAACGTCAGCCTCAAGCTCTATCCCCAGGAGGTGCTGGGGGTGGTGGGGGCTTCTGGCAGCGGCAAGAGCACCCTTTTGAGAATTCTCTATCTCCAGGAGACGGCGCAAGGGGAATACTGGCTCAACCTCCCCGGCTGGGAGGGGTGTAATCTGCTGGCGCTTTCTCCCTATGAGCGACCTGCGGCGCGGCGCCACTTGGCCATGGTTTATCAAGAAGCTGCCCAGGCCCTGCGCATGGGCTTTGCCGCCCTAACCAATGTTGCTGAGCCCCTTGTGCTCAAGGGGGAACGGCGATTTGAAGTTTTGCAAAAGGAAGCGCAGGCAGCTTTGGAGAGGGCAGACTTCCCCCTGGAGCGGGCTGGGGATCCGCCTACTTTCCTTTCGGGAGGGGAGCGGCAGCGGGTGCAGATTGCCAAAGCCTTGGCTCAAGAGCCAACGGCCATCCTCTTGGACGAGCCAACGACTGGCTTAGATTTGCTGGTGCAGGCAACCTTCTTGGACACCCTACGCCGCCTCAAGCGGCAGTTGGGGATGAGTCTGATTTTGGTTAGCCACGATCTCTCAGTGGTACGGGCATTGGCGGATCGCATTGTGGTTTTGCACCAGGGAGAGGTGGTAGAAGAAGGCCTCGCCGACCAAGTGCTGGAGGATCCCCGCCACCCCTTTACTCAGGATTTGGTTGCCGCAAGGCTGTAGAGAGATGCTGCAAGTTATCGATTTGGAAAAGCGGTTTTTCCTGCACCGGCTGGGGCGGGAAGTTCTGGCTTTCAAACAGGTGAGCTTCTCCCTACAAGCAGGGGAGTTGCTGCTCCTAGAGGGCCCCAATGGCGCCGGCAAGTCTTCCCTGTTGCGAACACTTTACCGCAGCTACTGTCCCACAGGGGGGCAGATCCTTCTGCAGACTCCCCGCGGAAGGGTGGATCTGGCGCGTTTGGGGGATCGCGAGATCTTGTGGATCCGGCGGGAGTACATCGGCTATGTCAGCCAGTTTCTGGATCCCCGACCCCGCACCACCGCCCTGGAGCTGGTGGCGGAGCCGCTGCTGTGGCGAGGTGTAGAAGAAAGCCGAGCACGGCAGCGGGCGGCAGAGCTGCTCCTGGAGCTGGGCCTAAAGCCCGAGTTACTGGAGGCTTTCCCCACGGGTTTCTCTGGGGGCGAAAAACAAAAGCTCAACCTGGCCCGCTCGCTCATTCATCCCTATCCCTTGCTGCTGTTGGACGAGCCCACGGCCAGCTTGGATGCAGGGGCCAGGAAAGCTCTGCGGGAGCGCCTTCGCCATCTGAAGCAGCAGGGAACTGCGCTTGTTGGCGTTTTCCACTCGCCAGAAGACGTGGCGGGCTTGGTGGACAAAACCTACCACCTGGAGGAGAAGCAAGATGTGGCTGTCCGGACTTAAGCTGGTTCTCCCTGACCAAGTGCTCCCGCTGGGATCCCTGCGGCTGGAGGGGGAGTGGATTGCTGAGATTCGAGAAGGGCAGGTGGACGAAGGAATCCCTTTACAGGGCTTAACCCTCGTCCCTGGCGTCATCGATCTCCACGCCGACAGCCTAGAGCCGGAGCTGGAGCCGCGGCCAGGGGTACAGTTGGCTGCCGAGATGGCCCTGGAGGTTTGGGAAAACCGAGCTCTGGCAGCAGGCATGACCACTGCTTTTGTCACCCTGTCCTTTTGGGAGGGCCTGCCCGGTTGGCGCAGCCCGGAGACCGCTTTGGCCCTGGCCGAGCAATTGGTTGCCCTGCGTTCCCGTTTGTCGCTGGACTTGCGGATCCATGCCCGCTACGAAGTCTCTCGCCCCTTGGGAGCAGCAGCCGTTCGCCACGCCCTCAGCCAAGGTTGGGTGGATCTCCTTTCGTTTATGGATCACACGCCTGGCCAAGGCCAGTTCCCGACCCTAGAAGACTACGTTCGCTATATGGCCCGTCACCTGGGCCAGCAGCCTGAGGAGGTTGCCGCCAGCCTCAGGAACCCATCCCAGCTAGAAGTTCTCCCTGCCCTTGCCGAGCTGGCCCAGCAGGCAAAAGAGCAAGGGGTGACGCTGGCTTCCCATGACGACGATTGCCCCGACAAGGTTCAGTTGATGGCCAAGCTGGGCGTGAAGATCAGCGAGTTTCCGGTCACCTTGGCCGCTGCTCTAGAAGCCCAACAGTTGGGCTTACTGGTGGTCATGGGGGCCCCCAATGCTCTCAGGGGATCCTCCCATGTGGGCAATCTCTCCGCCCTCCAGGCCCTGAAGGCAGGATCCCTGGGCGCTCTGGCCACCGACTACTCGCCGGCTGCCGCGCTAAGAGCTGCCTTTGCCCTGGCGGAGAAGCAGGCTTTGGAGTTGCCCCAGGCCATCGCCTTGGTCAGCCGCAACCCCGCCCAGGCCGTTGGCCTCCAGGATCGGGGGGCTCTTTGCCCAGGGCTGAGGGCCGACCTGGTGATCTTGCGGGAGAAGCCCTTCCGGGTTATGGGCGTGTTTGTTGCCGGCAAGCCCGTCTTTCTCCGCGATGGCCTAGGTTGGTAGGGAAGACTGGATCGCCAAAAAGTTGTGCCCAGAGTCGAAGCCCCCTGAATCTACTCCAGAGCCGCTCTCGGCAGCAGCTTCCGGGTCGGCTTGCGCTCCAGAGGCCAAGTGGGTCGCTCCAGACGGGTATCCACCAGCACAGAGGCTGGGGCGAGATTAACCCGCTCCAGCAGCCGTTGCAGCAGTTGAGCATCGATGACATCCCCCCCGCTGGATGGGGTTGCCGTTCCCGCCACCAGGGGAGTATCGGCCAGCAGCAATTCTGCCACTGCCTGGGCCAGTTCTTGGCCGTACACGCCATCAGGGCCAGAGGGGAGCAGATCCAGCCGTCCCTGCTGAGCGGCCAGACGGCTTAAGCCCAGTTGCACCGCCACCACGGCCGGGCCCCGCTCCCCTCGCCTTAGAGTGCGCTGGCCGGCCAGGATGCTCTCCAGCTGCGCCTTGGCCACTTCCTGGTCGCCGCTGGGGAGCAACTGCACCAGCCCCTCCAGCCGGCTGCCGGGGAAGTTGCCGCTTGCCTGCTGCTGGGGATCCTCCCTCCACAGACGGGTTAGGTCGTAGAGCAAAATGGCGTGGGGGACAGGGCGGCTGGGCTGGTTGGGGCCGGCATGGCCGGTGGCGAGGATCTCCCCTTGGTAGACCAGTGAGGTGCTGAAGCCAGAGTCCAGCAGCACCGCCTCACGGATCCCGGTTTTGGGCAATAGGCTAGCCAGGATGGCGGCGTTGACGTGGGTTTTGGTAACCCCGATTACCACCTGATCCTGGTTGTCTACGCCAAAAAAGGCGCGGGGGCGGAACTCGGCGGCGCTGGAGAGGCGAAACGAGTCAATCTCCGCTGGCGAAAGGGCCCGGCCATCCTTGACCAGCCACAAGCCCGCCACAAACAAGTCCGTGACCTCCGGCATGAGCTGGCGAAGGTTGTCGAGCTGGGTCATGGTGTCGGGATCAAAGGGCACAAAGCGCAGCCGATCCCTGCCTAGGAGTACCAAAGGCCGGCCCCGGATGACCCTGTCATCTTCGGGGCGACCGGGAATAAAGGTCTTGTGGTTGGCGGCCATCACTGGCCCCACCATGACGTTGCTGGCCGAGTTAATCCAAGGAATGGAGAAGAAGCTGCCGTTAATGCCGGCATCGGCTTGGTAGCGCTGGACTAGGGTTCTTACCTCGTAGCGCCGCTCCGCGTGCACCGTAGCCGCCCGTCCGCCGCGGATGGTGAGGATCCTCACCCCGTCGATGACCTCATCGGTTAGAGCCAGGGGCCGTGTCCCATCCAGCCAGTAGTCGGGGCTGCGGCCAAGGGTAAAGGTGCGGGCGCCAACAATGGCCTCGGTGAGGCGAAACTGGTTAAAGCGGCGCACCTCCAGCAAGTTGGGCGACTGTCCCGTAAAGCCGGGATCCATCGTAAAGGCCATCCGGTAACCCGCCTCGGCCAGGTATTGCTTCACCCGCTCGTCCCGATTGCCTTCCGGATAGGCAAAGTAGTGGATGGGGTGGCCCAGCTCCTGCTCCAGCTTGGTCTTGCAGTCAACCACCTCTCGCCGCAGGCGGGCATCGTCCAGCAGCCGTAGGTCGGGAGGATGGTTGACGGTGTGGGCGGCAAAGTCAATCAGCCCGCTGGCATCCATCTCCCGCATCTGATCCCAAGTGAAGTGATCTTTGTCCGTAGGTACGCCGACAAAGCCGGTCTGAACAAAGTAGGTGGCGGGGTAGTTGTACTCCTTCAAGAGGGGGTAGGCGTTTTCGTAAAGCCCAAGGTAGGCGTCGTCAAAAGTCAGCAAAATGGCCTTTTCCGGCAAGGGATCCCCGTCCCGTAGGTGTTTGTAGAGTTGGTCGATGTGGATGGGGGTCAGCCCCGCCTGCTTAATGGCCTCAAAGTGCTGCCGCAGCTCGGCTACCGTGGTGTCAAACCAGACTTGTTTGCGGCCAGCCACCACGTCGTGGTACATGATGGCCGGCACGTAGGAGAGGCTGGCCAAGGGAGCCAACGCAAAAGGATCCCGCTGCAGTTGCGGCTCTTGGGGGAGGGGCGGGCGCTGTTGGGCGGCCTTGGCCTTGGCCCGAGGGGTTGGAAACTCAGCTAGGGTCCACGCCAGGGCCGGCAGGCGGCTGGCCCAGTCGGGATGAGCAGTTGCCCAGGCCACCAGGGCTCCAGTCCCAAACCCCAGCACCGTAACCAACAAAGCCAAGAAGCGGAGCAGCCGGAAGCGCAACTTCGTTGGCGGTCGCTGCCCAGAGCTAGAAAAACTTCGGCGCGGGAAGGGGGATCCCCTTTTTGCCCCAGAGACTGGATGACCGCCCCGGCGCGTCGGCGGCTGTCGAGAGGTCATGTCCTCCTCCTCACCGGCAAAACCAACGTCAGCCTACCACCCCCATCTCCTGGTTGGGGACGAGGAAGCCCTTGCCAGTGGTTTGCACCCCAGTCCATAGGAGGGGTAGCAGAACCACCGCCCAGAAGCTGTCCAGGCAAGTCAGTCGAGGTTGCTCAACAAATTGGACTCTGTAATGCTGACAATCTTGCCCCCCCTTTGGGTAATGCGCTTCACTTCTTGGGAGAGCCGGCTGAAGGGCACTTTGTACTCGACAACGCTCTTGCGCACGCCCCCTCCCACCAGACCCGATACCTTGATGGTGAAGATCTTGTCGCTGTTGGGCAGGGACGAGGCTGCCGAAGGGGCAACCTGAGCAGGTTTGGTCGCTGGAGCCGCTTCCGCTTGCGGTGCAGCGGCGCTCTCCCGCTCCAAAAGCAGCCGCCAACTGCGGGGATAGGCGGGAGCCAGACGATAAACCACCTTGTAGGAGCCAGTGACATGGTCATCTTCCGACTCTACCCTCACCACTGTTCCTGCTGGGATATCTAGCTTGGCTCCCTTGGACATCACTTTAATTCCAGGCCAATTGGTGGGCACATCCGTCAGCAGCTCAACTTCAAACGCTTGATCCCCTAGTAGCAACTTGGCCATGGCGATAACTCCGTTTTGCTTGGCAGGCAGCTGCCAAAAACCCTGCTCGACTACAGCCTCACCGCTAGACATTTTACTGGTTACGGGTGCTCCACCAAAGCCTCCCGCCAGTATCTGTCATGGAAAGGGAGTCTGTTGTAGATTTGTAAAGGAATTGTCGAGGGTGGCACACCTGGAGGGATCCCCATGCTGAACTTGGCTTTGCTGGATTTGGCAGCAGCTTCGGATTGGCTAACGACTGCCCTTCAGCCGGTGGCTGACTTCTTTGCCGGCTTCAACCTGCCCCAGCCAATTGTGCAGTGGGGGCATCCTCTCATGATGGGGATTGTCGTGGTGGTGATGGGCAGCTTTGTGGGTCTAACGGGCTGGCGGGGGCGGGCCTTGCGCCTGGCAGCCGAGGGATCCCTGCCGGAATCGGCCCAAAAGCCGCTCTTGGATCACCGCAAATTGGCCCCCTGGATGGCCACCTTCATTGCCCTGGGCTACACCGGCGGCCTTCTCTCCTTGGTCATGCAGGGCAAGCCCCTGCTGAGCAGCCCCCACTTCTGGACGGGATCCCTGGTGTTGCTGTTGTTGGCCGTGAATGGCACCTTGTCTCTCAGCGGCTTTGGCGGCAACCGGGAGACCTTGCGCACTGCCCATGCCTATCTGGGCAGCCTAATTCTCTGCTTGCTCTTTACCCATGCCCTCCTGGGCCTAAAGCTGGGGCTGTCTTTGTAGCGGATCCCCCCAGCTACTAGAGCCAAGCCTAGCGAATGTACTGCACCAGCGTTCGCGAAGCAGAGCCCACCCGCAGCTTGCGCAGGGCATCCCGCTCGATCTGGCGAATCCGCTCGCGTGTCAGGTTAAAGTGGTTCCCCACTTCTTGCAGGGTTCTTGCCCTTTGGCCGTCTAGCCCATAGCGCAACTCCAATACTTGCCTCTCAATGGGCTTTAGGGTCTGCAGGGCAGAACGTACATCTTGCCGCAGAGACTGCTCCAGGATCTCTTCAAAGGGTTGCTCCTGCCGCTCATCCGGCAGCAAGTCCCCTAAGCGGCTTTCCCCTTCCTGGCCAACCGGTACATCTAACGACAGGGGCAAAGCGGCAGCCTGCTGGATGAGGCGCAACTTCTTGACCTTGATGCCCATTGCCCCGGCCAGCTCAGCTTCTGTAGGTCGCCGCCCTCGGGCCTTCGTGAGCTCGCGGTTGGTCCGCTTGAGCAAGCGCACTTTGTCTACCATATGCACTGGCAGGCGGATAGTCCGGCCCTGGTTGGCAATGCAGCGGGTAATGCCCTGGCGGATCCACCAGTGGGCATAGGTACTGAAGCGGAAACCTCGCTCGGCATTGAATTTTTCAGTGGCTCGAATCAGACCTATGTTGCCCTCTTGGATCAAGTCCAAAAAGGGTACCCCTCGGTTGAGGTACTTCTTGGCCACACTCACCACCAGACGCAGGTTGGCGTTGATTAGCTTGCGTTGGGCCTGCTCTCCCTGGCGGATGCGCGAGCGCAGAGTTGCCACAGGGATCTGCAGGGCTGCCGCCAATTCCTCATCGCTGGGATCCTGCCCCCGCTGCTGCCGCCATTCTTTTCGGGCCTGGTCAATGAGCAGCTTCTGCTGAATTTTGCGCGACAGCTCAATCTCTTCCGCGTGATCAATGCGGGGCACCCGGCCAATGGTATTCAAGTAGTGATCAACAGCATCTTCGTTAAGGCGTGCACTGGCCGCCAGGTCAGCCTCTGCAGCGGAATCCACCGCCTCCGGCCAGGGCTCATCGAACTCCTGAGGGGAGAGGGGAAGGTTTTCAGGGTGAGGATGAGAGAGAACCACGGCCACCTTGAGGAGAGAACTTTCCTCCCTAGTCTAGGAAAGTTTCTTCCCCCCCTGTAAGCGAAAATCGATCATCACCGCCTTTTTTGCCTAGAAATTTTCCTGCCTAGAGGGGGGATTACCCCGGATCCTACCCGCTAAGCCCTGACCGAGCAGGCATCCTAGGCGCAAGCATCCGTAAGCAATTTTCGATCTAGAGCCTGAGGTAGGATGTTTAGGAGGCAGCCAGGCTGCCTGCTCTAACAAGTCGTGCTTGCCTAGGCTACCATGGGGCGCCGGAGAAGCCATCAGCCTCCTCAGCCTGGAAAAGAACATTCCTCCTCCCTTGCCAACCCCAACCAGCGCCCTCCTGCAGCAAACTTGATTGGAGAGCGAGTGCGCTGGGTACGGGAGAGGTTGCAGCTCACTCAGGATCAACTGGCGGGTCGCCTGGCCAAGTACGGTGTTCATTTGGATTACGTCAAGGTGGGCCAGGTGGAAAAGGGCAAACGGCGCGTCATCGACAAAGAACTGGTGGCTTTTGCCAAGGCGCTGGGAGTCTCGGTTACTTGGCTGCTGAGTGGCGACGAATCTAGCCTCTAGTCAGTTCCCTAGCCCCTACCGCCCTGGCTAGGAGCGGCAGCAGAAGGAGCAACTCCAGGCGCTCTGCTGGCCCTAGGGTCACTCTCCCCCTTGCGGATCGTTACAGATAGTTGAGAAGCTGCAGTAAAGCAAAGCAGAGACTGGCGCTGCCCAAAGGCACGGTCAGGTTATCCAGCCCCCACCAAGAGAACATCTCCAAACCCATGGCTATCCCCCCCACCACGACGCTGATGGCAAGCAACAAGGGAGAGAAGCCAAAGTACCCCAATAGTAGCAATGCCATCACTAGGCTGCTCACCACCCACATGGTCAGGGATCCCTCCCAGCTTTTTTGGAGGGATCCCAGTTGATAGGAATGTTTCCCCCAGCTCTTGCCCACCAGCCCCGCCAAGGCATCGGCCCAGGTCATCACCAGAATGCCAATGACAGCGAAAACTTGTTGCTGGGGCCGCCAAAACAAGAAGAGGAGGAGGCCAATGCTGACAGCATAGAAAAAGGTGCCGAAGCTGCGGCGCCCGACGCTATTCAAGCTAGGCAAGATAGCCACCCGGTAGGAGAGCAGCGCCAAGCCAGCAAACACCAGGGAGAACCCCACCCCAAGCCAGCGGGGCACCTGCAAGGCCCAAGCCAGCAGAATGATATTGCCCACACCAATGTGGACAGCTTTGCGCACCCATTCCCCATCCACTTGTCGGGAGCGCAGCCATTCCGCAAAGGCAAATACGGAGGCCAGCCAGAGAGCGTAGCAAGCAAGCTGCTGCGCTAGGCCCATGAGCTGGCCTCAGAGAGTTTTCAAGTAGCTAAGCAGATCCGCCATTGCCTGGGGATCGGGCTGGAACTGGGGCATGGGCGGAGTCTTGCCACTGGTTACTTGGTAAATGATAAACCGGTCAGAGCGGCGGCTGCTCACCCCCCGCAGGCTGGGGCCTACGCGGCCATCCCCTTCTTCGCCATGGCAGGCGGCACAGTTAAGGGCAAACAGCGAGGCTCCCCTGCTGGCTTGCCCTTCCAAGCTAAGAACAGCCTCGATGTAGGGATCTGGCCGCACGGCTGCAGCCAGCCAACTCCAGCCAAAGACCGCTAGACCTACAAGAAGTAGACCCCATCCCAGCTTCCTCACCCAGCCCCCTGACCCCAGCACTTGCAGGAAGGAAAAAAACGGCCTCAGGGGCTGCCCTGGGGAGAGCTGAGAGCAGGCTTGAGGCTCTTCCCTGCTGGAAGCCAAGCGGGGGCTGCCGGAAATGCCGAGATGGGGAAAGAAGAAGGGCACAGCAGACAAACCTGAGAGAAACCGTTTCAATCTTTTACATTTCCACCAATACAATAGCCTAGGAGCCGCTTCCTGCCAACAATCTGTAAGGGTATTTACTTTTTCTTAATGATCTGCGACGGCTTGCTGAGGCTTGGACTTCCTCAGCAGCGCTTGGCTGGGAAACAGGCGTTGCATCACTTCCAATTGGGCCTGGGGATTGGTGTTGAGGCTGTGGATGACGTTGGCCCCTTGCAAGTAACTGCGGAGGCGATAGCCAACCTGCAGGTTTCCATAAATAACAACGGCTGCTACCTGCTCCCGCCGCTGCCCTAGCCAATCCACCACATAGTTGGGCAGAGGATCGCGAACAAAGGCTTGGAAAATCCACTGGCCGCTGCAGTTGTTTAGAGCTGCCTCCAGCAAGCTCAAGGGGGTAAGGGAATGGCTAAGCAGAGGAGGAAGACCCAAGCTGGCGGGAATGCTCAGGGCAGGAGATTCGGCTAAAAGCACTGCTTCAGGACCCAGGGAGAGATCCTGCCAGATCCAGTTCCAACTGCCGGGCGGCAAGGGCAAAGGCAGGGGTTGGCCGCCTGTAACTCCACCGCGGGCCATGGCCGCCTGACAGGGGACAATGTCGCTCTCGGCTAGGAGGGATCCCAACTGGGCGGCCCTGGGCAGAGGGGAGCGGGCGCCGAACAGCTTGGCCAAAGGGGAGTCCTTGGCCAGGGGATCCCCCAGCAGTAGGGGCTTTAGTTGCTCGTCGGAAAAGCCGCGGTTGAGGGCCGGGTCAGTGGGATCCTTAGCCCCCATCCAGCCGGGCAGCAAGCTAAAGTCCGTCTCCGCCAGGGCCGGCCACACTTGCTTGAGCAGGGCGGAGGCGGAGGGAAAAAGCCGCTGCTTGGCCCGCAGCACCCGCGTCACCGATTGGGCAATGGCCTGGGCATCTAGGGATCCCTGCTGCACGGCTTCCACAATGGCCGCCACAGCCGCCACCGGCTCAGGAGGGGCCAAAAGGAGGTCAGCGCCGGCCTGGAGGGCCCGCACTGCTAGTGGGCAGGGAGAGGACTCCGTCCCCCTGCCGCGAACAGCCAACTCGGCCAAGAAGCCCTGATCGAGGCCCTCTGCCACAATCAGCCCACTGAACCCCCATTCTTGGCGCAGCAGTTGCGCTAGCCGTCCCGGCAAAAAAGAGATTGGCCAGCGCTCATCCCACTCTGGCAGCACCACTGGCGCAACCGAGATGGCCCCCACCTGCTCCACCAAGCCGCGGAAGGGCAGCCAGGGTCCTGCTTGCAGTTCGCCCAAGGTAAGGCGCAGGCGAGGACAGCAGGGGGCAGCAGTTGGCTCTAGCGATAGCAGCGGGCGGGCCTGCTCTACCTCGGCCCAGCCTTGGCCGGGGAAGGATCTGGCTGTGGTCAGGATCCCCTCGGGAACCGCCTGCTCACAGCCCCGGATAAAGGCCCGCGCCAGTTGCAACGCCAGGTGCGGCTCCTCCGCCAGCGCCAGCTCTGCTGGGCCTTGCCCCAGGGGCTCAGCCACCGGGCCAAGCAGCCAGTTAATGCCGATGGCCGCCGCCTCCCGCGCCGTGATCCTTCCCCACTGTTCTGCCCAGCGCTCGGCTTCGGATCCCAGGCGGCTTAGGCCCAGGGGGTGGGGGAAAGAAGTAGCCCCCGCCAGCGCCAGGCCGCGACTGGCCTCGGCTGCCACCAAAAGGGGCAGGGCAGCCCAAGACTGCGCCTCCTCGATCAGCAGCAGGGCCTCTGCCACATGGCCCTCAGTAATCCAGAGGCCCCCGATCCCCACCTCTTGGATCAGTCGCTTGAGGACCTCTCGGGGAGGAGACTGGGATCCCAGGCGGGCCGAAACCGGCACCACCAGCAGTTGGGCCACCTGCCGTGCTAAGGACAAGGGCTGCTCAAGGGCAGCGACCGGGGATCCCGAACCACTCATGGACACCATCAGCAAGGGGAAAGCGAGGGGATCCTATCCTTTGCGAAAACGCCGGGCAAGCGCAAAGATCCTAACCCCTCTGCCGGCTGCCGAAACCCTCAACGCCTTTGGGAAGCCCGGCAGCGGTCGCAGGTGCCGCAGGGCAGGCTGGACTGGTTCTCAGGGTAGCCAAAATGTTGCAAAATTGCCTGCCAGCGACAGCCGCGGCTGTGGATGAAGTCCTCCATCCCCCGCCAGGGATCCTCCCGCCGTGGCGGTTGCCAGCGGCGGTGCAGCACCTGGAAGTGAAAGGGATCTGGCCAGTGCAGACAGCCCATTTCCTGTAACAGGCCCAGGGCCACCCGCGTCTCCCCTGGGGGCAAGTCGGCATAGGATCCCTGGGAGGGCAGAGTTTGGAGGAGGCGGCGTGCTTGGGCCAGCAGGCGCTCCTGCTGGGAATAGAAATAGGCTTGGCGCTGGCGATCGGTGGGATCCAGCAGGCCCGTCGGCTCCGAGACAAGCATGAGGGCCCGGCAAGGGCCACCATCCCGCCCGCCCCGCCCCACCTCCTGCAGATAGTCCATCAAGTTAGGGGGCGGGTGAAAGTGCAGCACCCAACGCACGTCCGGCTTGTTGATGCCCATGCCAAAGGCGTTGGTGCAAACCAAAAAGCGCAGCTTGCCCTCTAGCCAAGCCCGTTCCAGCTGGCGGCGGGATCCCGCTTCCAGCCCGCCGTGGTAGGTGGCGGTTTTCTGGTTTTGTCGGCCCAGCCACTCGGCCAGCTCCTCCCCATCCCGCCGGGTGCGCACATACACTAGGCCCGAGCCGGGGTTTTCGGCCAGGAAGCGCAGCAGGCGGCGACGGCGATCCGCTGGGCTCCAGGCCACCTCCACATGGAGGGAGATATTGGCGCGCAGGGGATCGGCACGGATGCACTCCGGCTGCTGTAGCCCTAGGAGGTGGCGCAGGCGGTTGAGGGTTTCGGGATCGGCGGTGGCAGTAAAGGCAGCGATGGGAAAGGCAGGCTGGCCCAAGGCAGGACGCACCAACCCCAGGCGGCGGTAGTCGGGCCGGAAGGATCCTCCCCAGTGCACCAAGGTGTGCGCCTCGTCCACCATGAGGCCGTTGATAGGCACCTGTTGCAGCCGCTCCCAGACCGGCGGGCTAAAGAGGGTTTCCGGCCCTAGATAGAGTAGACGCAGCCGATTCTCCGCCAACGCCCGCAACACCCGCTTGCGCAGAGCCGGTTCCAGCTCGCTGTGCAGACAGGCTGCCGGCAGACGGCGCCTCCAGAGGTCCTGAACTTGGTCCTCCATCAGGGCAATCAGGGGTGAGACCACCAAGGTCAGGCCTGTCTGCAGCAAAGCCGGCAGTTGAAAACACAAGGACTTGCCAAAGCCCGTCGGCAGCACCACGAGGGCATCCCGCTTCTCCAGCAAGGCGCGGATTACCCGATCCTGGGGCGGCCGCAGCGCCTCGTAGCCCCAGTACCGCTTGAGGGCAGAGTAAACCTGCTGCCAATCCTGCAAACGGCAATCCCCTTTGCCGCGCTCTCTCTACCTACAGCAATCTACAGCGACTTCCTCGAGGGAAGTTCCGGGCCACTCCAGATCCTCCCAAAGGAAGAGGGGGCAGGGGTGAGGGAAACCCCCTGCCAGATCCACTCCCTAGGCTGGACGGCTGGGATCGGAGCTAGCGGGGAAGCGATGATGCCTGCTCAGGCTGGCAAGGTGGGGTTGCAGTAGCCATAGGGCAGCAGTCTTGTGCGATCCTAGAGGTGGGGTGTTCCTGCTGCTTTGGTTCCCATGACTGCCCTAGATTCCACGTGCTCGCTCCAGCCCAGAGTGGCTTTTGTTCACCGTCGCACAGCAGAGACGGACGTGCAGGTTCGCCTCAACCTCGATGGCAAGGGGCAGCACGAGATCGACACGGGGATCCCCTTTTTGGACCACATGCTGGCCCAGCTCAGCACCCATGGGCTAATTGATCTCCAGATCAAAGCGGTGGGGGATCTGCACATCGACGATCACCACACCAACGAAGACGTGGGCATCGCGTTGGGACAAGCCCTAGCCCAGGCGCTGCAGGATCGGCGCGGCATTTACCGTTTTGGCCACTTCTGGGCGCCTTTGGATGAGGCCTTGGTGCAGGTGGTGCTGGATGTTTCCGGACGCCCCCACCTCAGCTACGGCCTGGAGCTAACTGTGGAGCGCATTGGCCGCTACGAAACCCAGTTGGTGCGGGAGTTTTACCAGGCAGTGGTCAACCACGCCCAGCTGACCCTGCACATCCGCCAGGCAGCCGGCCTCAATGCCCACCACATTGTTGAAGCCAGTTTCAAAGCCTTTGCCCGCGCTCTGCGCATGGCCGTAGAGCGGGATCCGCGCCGACAGGATGGGATCCCCAGCTCAAAAGGGGTGCTGTAAACTTAGCTCCCGCTTCAGCTGGGGACGGCGTGGCTGGCCAAAACAACACTGCCGCAGGCGGGCCAACTCCGCCTCACTGAGATCCTGCCACTGGCCGGGAGCCAGTCCCTCCAGCGAGAGAGGGCCCAGCCGCACTCGCACCAATCGCAGAGTTGGGATGCCGACAGCGGCGGTCATGCGGCGCACCTGGCGATTGCGACCTTCCCGCAGCGTCAGCTCCAGCCAAGTGGTGGGGATGGAGCGGCGAAAGCGAATGGGCGGATCCCGCGGTGGCAAGGGTGGCTCTTCGGTGAGAACCCTCACCTGGGCAGGGCGGGTTTTCCGCCCCTGGATGATCACCCCTTTTTCCAACTGTTGCAGAGCCTGCGGCGTGGGGATCCCTTCCACCTGCACCCAGTAGGTGCGCTCGTGGCCAAACTTGGGATCGATGAGGCGGGCGTTGAGGCGGCCATCGTCGGTCAGCAGAAGCAGACCTTCGCTATCTCGATCCAACCGCCCCACCGGATAGACCCTGGGCACCGGGATGAAAGACTTGAGAGTTGGCCGCCCCTGCCGGTCGGTAAATTGGGTGAGCACGCCGTAGGGTTTGTAAAACTTGAGGTAGCGCATGGCAAAAGGGTGGATCCCGTCTTTTAAGATTGGGCAGAGCAGCTTCAACGGTAAGATCAAGCCTTAAGGGCAGCGTTTCCCCCTGGCGGCAAAGTTGGACGGATCTCACCTCATGACGATAGACAACAATCTACTCTGGGTTTTAATTGGAACGGCAGGGCTCTCCCTTCTCAGTCTGGTGTACGTGTGGGTGGATGAGGGGATCAAACGGCGCCGCTACGAGCGGCAAAAGCAAGAAGAGGCTGCCCAAGCCGCTGCCCCCGAGCCCACCGCCCCAGAGCCAAAAGCCGAGCTCGAACCCTCCGCCTCTCTCCAGGAGGCAGAGGTAGCGCCTAATACACCCAATGCCCCAGCCGCCACCTCCGAGCCGCTTGCCGATACCGCCGCTAGAACAGAGGAGACGCCGGAGGCCACCCCTTGAAGCTGCTCTTCCCCCGTTTTGCCTAAGTTGGCAGGTGGGCTAACCTGAGACAGGACGGCCAACGGGATCCCGATGTTGCGCCTGTTGCGGATCGAGAACTTCGCCCTCATCGAGCACTTGGAGATCCCCTTTCGGGCAGGGCTGAACGTGCTCACGGGAGAAACAGGGGCGGGCAAATCTATCATTCTCGAGGCTCTCGATGCCGCGCTAGGGGGGCCAGCTCGCGCTCTGCGCAGCGGCAGCGAGCGGGGCCTGGTGGAAGCCATTTTCCAGCCCACGGCCGCCCTGGAGGCCTGGCTAGAGCAGGAGCAAATTGAGCCTTTGGAAGAAGGCCTGGTCTGCAGCCGCGAGCTGGTGGTGCGCAACGGCAAGCTCAGCAGCCGCCTGCGAGTCAACGGGGTGCTGGTGAACAAGGCTCAGATGCTCAGCCTGCGCTCCCACCTGGTGGAGATCACCGCCCAGGGTCAGACAATCCAGCTCCAGTTGCCCCAAACTCAGCGCCGCTGGCTGGATGCCTTTGGCGGCGAAGAGCTGTTGCGCCTGCGCCTAGAGGTGGCAGCTTGCTACCAAACCTGGAGCCAGCTCAAAGCAGAGATAGCATCCCGCCAACAAAACCAACAACTGCGGCTGCAGCGGCTAGATCTCCTGGAGCTGCAAGCCCAAGAACTGGCTGCCCTGCGCCTAGAGGATCCCGGCGAACTGACCAAATTGGAGCGGGAGCGGGAGCGCCTAGCCCACTGCGTGGAACTGCAGCAGCAGAGCTATGCCCTCCACCAACTGCTCTACCAAAACGACAGCGGCTCCCCAGCTATTGCTGACTTGTTGGCCCAAGCCGAGCGGTTGCTGCAGAGCATGGCTCAACGGGATCCCGACCTAACTCCCCTCCTCGAACTGGTTAGCAGCGCCCTCGTTCAGGTGGAGGAGGCCGGACGGGAGCTGCTGCGCTACGGCGAGACCCTGGAAGCAGATCCCAGTCGGCTAAACAAAATTGAACGGCGCCTTGCCCAACTGCGCCAGGCCTGCCGCAAATACGGCCCCACCCTGGCCGAGGTGATGGCCCACGCGCAGCGGGTGCAGGCAGAGTTGGCCCAACTGCAGCACGAGAGCACCGACTTGGAGGAACTAGAGGCGCGGCTGGACCAGGCAGCCCAGGAGCTGGAGCGCCACTGCCAGGCGCTTTCCCACCTGCGGCAGCAGGCGGCCCGGAAACTGGAAAAGGCCCTCGTTGAGGAGCTCAAGCCCCTGGGGATGAGCGGCGTGCAATTCCAGGTGCAAATCCAGCCAGGATCCCCCACCGCCGAAGGGGTGGATCAGGTGAGCTTTTGGTTTAGCCCCAACCCCGGCGAGCCCCTGCAACCCCTGGCCGAGATTGCCTCCGGCGGCGAGATGAGCCGTTTTCTACTGGCCTTAAAGGCGGTGTTCAGCGGCGTGGATCCGGTGGCTACCCTGGTTTTTGACGAGATCGACGTTGGCGTATCCGGCAAGGTGGCGCAGGCCATTGCCGCCAAATTGCACCAGCTGGCCCGGAACCACCAAGTTCTCTGCGTTACCCACCAACCCCTGATTGCCGCCCTAGCCGATCACCACCTGCGGGTTTACAAAGTGGTGCAAGAAGGGCGGACCTGCGTGCGGGTGGATCCTCTGGGAGAGAGGGAGCGCCGGGAGGAATTGGCCCAACTGGCCGCTGGCCACTCCGCCCAGGAGGCAATGGGCTTTGTGGAAGCCCTTCTCAGGCAGGCAGTCCAACTGGCCAGCTCCGCTTAGCTCCCCTCTCCCTCGAAGAGAGGGGCTGGAGGTGAGGGCCTCAGCCCCCCAAAAACAGCTCCAGCACTTGGGGATTGCGCAACAGGTTGGGGCCAGTATCCTCAAAGCGGTTTTCTCCCATGGACAAGACGTAGCCCCAGTCCGCTATAGCCAGAGCCTGCTTGGCATTTTGCTCCACCATCAGGATGCTGACGCCAAGGCGGTTGATCTCCTGCAGGAGAGCAAAGGTCTGCTCAACGTACAGGGGCGACAGGCCAGCAGTGGGCTCGTCCAGTAACAACAGCTGTGGCTCTGTCATCAACGCCCGCCCCATGGCCAGCATCTGCCGCTGCCCACCGGAAAGGGATCCCGCCGCTTGCTTTCGCTTCTCCTTTAGGGGCGGAAACAGCTCATAAACCCGCTCCAGTTGGGCAGTGTAGTTATCGCGCCGGATAAAGGCCCCCATCTCCAGGTTTTCCTGCACCGTGAGGGAGGGAAAGACATTGTTGGTTTGGGGCACAAAGCCAATCCCCCGCCGCACCAGTTGCTCGGCAGGGAGATGGGTGATGTCAGAGCCTTGGAAGAGCACCCGGCCAGAGTGGATAGTGGCCAACCCAAAGAGGGACTTGAGCACCGTGGATTTGCCCGCGCCGTTGGGGCCGATGACGACCACAATTTGGCCCGGATTGACCTTGAGGCGGATCCCTTTGAGGATGTCTACGCCGCGGTAGCCGCTGTAGAGATCCTGAATCTCTAGCAAAGGGGTCATGGGGGGGATCCCTCCGGCGAGACGGTGGAGGCCGGCCCGGAGCTGAGGGCCTCGGCCAGGGCAATGGATCCGAGATAGGCCTCGCGCACAGCTGGGTTTTGCCGAATTTCCTGTATGGATCCCTGAGTCAGCACCCTCCCCCCCGCCATGACCACCACATGGTGGCAAAGGCGAGTCACCAGATCCAGGTCGTGTTCGATGATGCAGAAGGTGCAGCCGCGCTCACGGTTGAGGTATTCGATGAAGCGGATCAAGTCCGCTAGCAGGGTGCGATTGACGCCAGCCCCTGGCTCGTCCAAGAGGATGACCCGCGCGTCCGCCATTAGGGTACGTCCCAGTTCCAACAGCTTCTTTTGCCCGCCGGAAAGGTTGACCGCCAGTTGATCGCGCAGGTGGATGAGGTTGAGCCGTTCCAAAACTTCTTCAGCCCGAGCTTGCAGCTGGCGCTCCTGCCGTTGCACGCGCCGCCAGCGGAACCAGGTGTTGAACAGGTTTTCCCCCGCCTGCTCAGGAGGGACGACCATCAAGTTTTCTAGAACGGTCATGCGGCCAAACTCGCGCGGGATCTGGAAGGTGCGCACTAGCCCGCGTTGAAACAAGCGGTGGGGAGGCAAGCCCGTGACGTCCTCCCCATCTAGCCAGATGCGGCCACTGCTGGGTCGAATAAACCCGGCAATGATGTTGAAGAGAGTTGTTTTCCCCGCCCCGTTGGGGCCAATCAAGCCCGTGATCCGGCCAGCTTCGATGCGGAAGGAGCAGCGATCCAGGGCATTGACGCCGCCAAACTGTTTGGAGACGTTGTCGATAACGATCACACTGCTACCCTGGGAAAACTCCATTGCCTAATGAATTTACCATTCCATTCTATGAACTTTTATCGTAGGATAATGAGCCTTATTTAACCAAACTCGAGAATAGGTTTGCCAAAAAGCTCCTCCTCGGGAGTGGGGCTGACTCTAGGAGGGAACTCTCCGAGGTGACCCAACGTCTGCTTGTACGACCACCAACTTTTGGGAAGTGCAGTTGTATTCTCTCACTGGAGGTTCTTATGCAGAGACTGACACGGCGGGCCTTCGCAACGGCAGCAGCCCTAGCAGCTGCGCTCCTGGTTACCCCCTTGCTACCGAGCACAGCTCAGCAAGCAGCCCAAACCCCGATCAAAATTGGAGCGCTGCTGTCTCTGACGGGTGACCTGCAAGCCTATGGGGAAAACTGCCTCAAGGGCATCAAGCTGGCCCTGGATCAGATCAACGCTGCCGGCGGCGTCCTCGGATCCCAAATCCAAGTGGTGGAGGCGGATGACCAGACCTCAGCCCAACCAGCTATCGATGCGGCCAAGCGGCTGGTGAACGTGGAGAAGGTGGCCGCCATTATTGGTGCTTTGGGCAGTGGCGTTACCATCCCAGTGGCCACAACAGTAACAGTTCCTAGCAAGATTCCGCAGATTTCGCCCGCTTCTACTGCTCCCAGCATCACCACCTTGGACGACAATGACTTTCTGTTCCGCACCGTTCCTTCCGATGCTTTCCAAGGGGTAGCCCTGGCGCAAATTACCCGCGAAGAGAAGCTGGATCGCCTGGCGGTTATCTACATCAATAACGACTACGGACAGGGGCTGGCCGACAGCTTCAAGGCAGCCTTTGAGAAGCAGGGAGGCAAGATCACCAAGGCCGTCCCCTACGAGCCCGGCAAAGCCTCCTACCGCGGCGAGCTGGATCAGCTCAAGGAAGGGGATCCCCAGGCCCTAGTGGTTATTGGCTATCCAGAAAACGGTGCAGTTATTCTGCGGCAGGCCCTAGAAGGGGGGCTATTTAAGCGCTTTGTCTTGACAGACGGCATGCGGTCTCCCGATCTGCCTGCCCAGGTGGGGGCGGACAAGCTAGAGGGATCCATCGGCACCTCCCCCCAGGCCCTCACCGATAGCAAGGCTTACCAAAGCTTTGCCGAAGCCTACAAAACTACCTATGGGGAGCTGCCCCCCACCCCTTACATCGACACCGCCTACGATGCCGCCTTCCTCTTAGCTCTGGCCATTCAAAAAGCCGGCAGCACCGATGGTACTGCCATCCGCGATGCCCTGCGACAAGTGGCCAATCCGCCTGGCACCGAGATCCTGCCTGGCGAGTGGGCCAAAGCAGTGGAGCTGCTGAAGAAAGGGGAAGACATCAATTACACTGGCGCTTCCGGCTCGCTGGACTTTGATGAAAAGGGAGACGTGGCCGGAACCTTTGCCCACTGGACCTTCAAAGGCGGCCAGATCGTGGACTTGAAGGTGTTTGAGCCGAAGAGCTAAAGACTAAACTGCCTTCAAGGAGTAGGGGCTGGCTGGGGAGATGCCTGGCAAGCCCCTGCTTCATGGCACCGCCGGCCCTTTAGGCGTACTCGGCAATGACGACGGTGATGTTGTCCCGACCTCCTCGCTCTTTGGCTGCCTCGATTAATTTGAGGACAAGCTGCTCCAGGTCTTGCACCCTCAAGCAATACTCGGCAATGACTTCGTCGTCCAGCTCCTCGGTGAGGCCATCGCTACACAACAGGAGGCGATCCCCGGGAAGCAGGCTAATGGGTTGGATAGCAGGCGGCCCTGTGTCGGGCCGGCCTAGGCAGCGCTCAAGGATGTGCCGCCAGGGGTGGATGCGGGCCTGCTCTTGAGTCAGCTCCCCCTGCCGAACTGAGCGAGCAACTAGCGTGTGATCCTCCGTCATCTGCTGCAGCTGGGATCCCCGCAGGCGGTAGAGACGGGAGTCGCCAATGTGAGCACTCCAGCAATTGTTGTTGGGATCCACCATCGCCACTACTACGGTGGTTCCCATGTCCGCCCGTTGCGGGTTTTCCCGCTGATCCTTAAGAATCGCCTCGTTGGCAGCTTCCACTGCTTTGCTCAGGAGCTTGGGTGCCGGCACTGTCTCCCAGCCTCCATCCAAACAGGCCCGAATTGTCTCAACCGCTAGCTGGCTGGCTGTGGCTCCCGCTGCATGCCCACCCATGCCGTCGGCAACGATGAAATAGCGCCCTTTTGGATCGCAGTAGTAGGCATCTTGATTGCTGCTACGGACCTTGCCCGGATCCGTAGCGCCAGCATAGCGTCGCATCACCTCAGCCGATCCAATCCCTTTGCCTTCCAGAGTACCCTGACCAGCGCCAAAGCAGCGAGAACAGCCAAGACCAGGGTGACAACCGCTAAAGTAGCATGCCCGGCCAAAAATAGCTGCGTGGCGCTGAGCAAAAAGGCTGCAAACAATACGGCGTAGATGGTGCCCAGGCCAGTTGTGTTGAGCTGACGCAGCAGGCGTTCCATTTCACTGGAGCGGACCCGCAGGCGCAGCTCCCCCTGGTCCAACTTACTCAAGGTCGCCTCTAGGCGGCGGGGCAGGCTGAGGCTGCTGCTGGTAAATTCCACCGCCTGGCGGCTGACTTGGGCTAGCAGGGTTTCCTTCTCGGGTTGGCTACTGTTCATGAGCTCTTCTGCAAAAGGCTTGGCCACCTCGATAAAGTTAAACTCTGGATCTAACCCTTTTCCCAACCCCTCCAGGGTAGTGAGGGCTCGCATGACAAAGGTAAAGGTGGCAGGGAAGCGAAACGGCTGCTCGTAGGCCAGCTCGTAGAGGTCTTCGCTAATGGCCGCCACCGAGATCTCGTCCAGCTTGCCGGAAAAAGGTCTGTCCAGGAAGTGATCCAGAAGGTACTGCACTGAGCGACGGACGGGTGCGAGATCGGCAGTGGGCACCAGAACGCCCAGCTCCACCAGCAAGGCCACCACTTGGTCGGCATTTTTGGCCACCACAGCTGCCAGCATATCTGCCAGCTTTTCCTTGAGGCCGGGACGAAGGCGCCCCATCATGCCAAAGTCGTAGAAAATCAGTGTGCCATCTGGCTTGACGGCAAGGTTGCCGGGGTGGGGATCGGCGTGGAAAAAGCCGTCTTTAAGCAGTTGCCGCAGATAGGCCTCTGCCCCCAAGCGGGCCAAAGCCCTGCGATCCAACCCTGCCGCCCTCAGGGCCTCGTAGTCGCTAATTTTGATGCCCGGTAGGTACTCCAATGTCAGCAGCCGGGGGGAGGTGTAGCGCCAGTACACCTTGGGAACGGCAATCTGGGGCATGTCGCGAAAGTTGCGGCGGAACGTGTCGGTGTTGCGGCCCTCGTTGAGATAGTCCACCTCTTCCCAAAGGGTGCGGCGACACTCTTCGTAGATGCCAATCCAGTCCCGGCCCGGCCCGCCCCAGGGGGTGTGGTGCTGAAAAAACTCGGCAATGCCGCGGCAGATCTCGAGATCGATGGTGAACAGCCGCACTAGGCCCGGCCGCTGCACCTTCACCACCACTTCTTCACCGCTTTTGAGCTTGGCGCGATGCACTTGCCCCAAACTGGCTGCGGCCAAGGGGGTGGGATCAAAGTAGCTGTAGATTTGCTCAATGGGCTTGCCCAGCTCCTGCTGTACAATGGCCGCCACCTGCTCATAGCTGAAGGCAGGCACCCGATCCTGCAGCTTGGACAGCTCCTCCACATACTCAGCAGGGAAAAGATCGGCGCGGGTGGAGAAAAACTGCCCTACCTTGATAAAAGTGGGGCCCAGCTGGAGCAGCGTCTCGCGGATCCAGATGGCTCTAGCACGACGGCGCTTGGCTTTTTGCTCTGGCGTAGGCTGCCCCCCATAGCTCCAGGCCTGCTGGTCCAGCCAGAGGTAGAACAGCCAAGTCAGCACAAAGCGCCAAATGTCAAGGAGGCGGCCCCATCGGCTGTAGTTTTCCCGGGCCCACCGGTAGGCGGTGTAGGGTTTAGCAGGCTTGGCTCCCGTTGCTGTGCTTGCCTTCAAGCGTTTCGATTGCGGTACTTCTGCAACTCAGAGCGGAGCTGGGCTACCTCGGCCCGCAGGTCGTCTAGAGTTGCCTGCAGGTCTTCCACCTTGTAGGTGGACGAGGCCATTGCTTGGGTAGCTAGCGATGCTTCTGTCTCGGCTCGGGCCATCACCTCCTGGGCAAAGGTCTGCCAGCCTTCCTGCAGCTCTGCCCACAGCTTACCTACCTCCGCAGCAATGTCGGCAAGCGTGCCCTCCCAACGCTCCCGCAAGACATCGGCCATTGCTTTGCCGACGAAAAAAGCCCGCACAACGGAATTCTTCATGCAGCCCAAGGGTTAAGAAGCATCACCCAGATTATAACGAATCTTGCCGCAGGCAAGCTGCCGAGCCACCCCACCCGAACAGCAGCGGAGCCTTGGCCCGGCAGTCCCACAGGCACTTGCCCTAGGAAGCCTGTCTAGGGCTAGCGACGGTTGGTGGTCATGTCAGGGATCTTTAGATCAAAGACGCTGATGTTTTGCCGCGCTGCCGGCTTGGGATTGAGCAGGCGAGCCATGTTGATGAAGTTCTCCGGATCCCCAGGTTTAGGCGGGCGGACAACCCGATAGGTGCGCACCACTTCCCGGGCCGAAGGCCTTACGCCGGAAATATCCCGCCAACGTGGTCCATAGCGAGGGGTGACCAAGTTGGTTGGCTTCTCGGAAAGGCGGCGGCGCTGGTAGGGCACCACATCGTCTCCAAAAGCGGCGTCGTACTCCTCGCTATCCACAATGGCGTCGATGAACCCGTCTAGGCCGCGGGTGGCCAGGATAATCGAGTACTGGATGCGCTCCATTTGGCTGTAGGTGGGCCGACCTAGGAAGCGCTGGAAGGTGATCTCAACGAAGCGGTAGTTGTCGTTGGGAACCATGACCAGGTCGCGGTAGACCTCCGACTTGCCCAGGCCACGGATAAACTCTTTCACCGAAATCGCCCCGTTGCGCAACTGGGACTCCAGCGCTCTTTGCCGGTAGCTCTCCAGCATCAGGTGCTCGCTGAAGATTTGGCGGTAGGCGGCGCGGATAACATTCTCAATACCCGTTGGGTCATCGGGGCGGTAGACGGGCGGAGTTTCGTCACTAGCCACAAAGTAGCGGTTTACCCGTTCGTTTTGCGTGGTGGGGCGAACAGCCAGCAAAGGAAGAGACATAGGCGGTGCTCCTATCAAGAAACGAAACAACAAGAAGAGGCTACAGCTCAGTAGCCAGCTCCTCCTGGCTTAGGCGAGCGCGGAGAGGGATCAAAGGATCCGCATCCTGCAAAGCTGTCTGCAGAGCTGCCTTGGCAGCAGGTCGCAGGGAAAGCTCCCCTAGGCGGGCTAGGTCCGTTAGGGCTGCAACAGCGGCATAGCGCACTCCCCAATCGGCATCCCCTAGGCATTGCTGGAGTAGCTGCAAAGCTCGCTCTTGATCGGACAAGGGGCGTTGGGCAGCCACCCGTCCCAGTCCCCGTGTTGCTGCCCGCCGCACGCTAGGGGCGAAATCAGCCACAATGAAGTCGACCAAAAGGGGGTAAGCATCCCCATGGCCAATGCGGGCTAAGGCTCGCACCGAGTAGGCCCGCGCCCCATAGTCAAAGCCGTCAATGTTGGCTAGCAAGGGCTGTACCGCCGCTTCTCCAAAGCGCAACACCTCCTCCAGAGCTGCCTCCCCCACAGCAGGGCGGTTGAAGCCAAAAGCGCGAATGAGCAGGGGGATCCCTTCTACCTGGCCCAGGGAGCCCAGAGCTCGTACCACGCCTAGCAGTTCCGCCTCTGAGGTGGCCTGCTCCAGTTGGGCAGCCAGTTGAGCCACAGCAGGAGGAAGCACTTGCGCAGGGGATGAGGAGGACATAACCGGCCTAGAAGCTAAGGTGAGGTCAAAAAAGTCCCAGCTCTAAAACAGCCTGTCAAGGTGGGGGATGATTGCCGCTGCCACCTGATCTGGCGGCACCCACCCCAACTGCAAGGCCACGTCAAATAGCCGCTTTAGAGCATTGAGGCGCAGGTTAAGGGCCACATTGGCAGTGGCCAACAGGGGGGCTCCTGCAAGCCAGCCCGATTCAGCTAGGTCGAAGAGGGCTGCCTGGCGCAAGCTAAAGTTGGGGTGGGCTAGCAGCGCCACCAAAACTTGAGTTAGCTCCTCCGCTTGGGTAAAGCGATAGAGGACCCAAGCTGCTGCTGAACGCACCCGCTCTGAAGGGTGATCCAAGAAAGGCCGAATGGCTGCTTCAGCTTCGCTAGCGTTGAGGTGGCCCAGCGCCTCAATGAAAGCCTCCCAAGGCTGCTCCTCCTGCGACTTTAACAAAGCTAGCAGGGGCTGCACTGCTCGTCTGTCTCCCAGCTGGGCTAGGGCGTAGGCCGCCTCTTCCCGCACCAGCAAATCGCTGCAGCTAAGCGCCTCAATCAGCCCAGGCACAGCCCGGACATCGCCAATTTGCCCTAGAGCTTTGGCGGCGTTGCGCCGCAGCGGGTAGCCTCCCAGGGCAGTGCGATCTCGCTCGTCTTGCAACGCCAACAGCAAGGGCTCAACTGCCCGCCCATCGCGCATAGTGCCCAAGTACCAGGCGGCGTAGTAGCGCTCCTGCGGATCGTCCCCTTGCAGCCAGGCTATTGCCTGCTCCCAGGTAAGCTGCTGGGGCAGCACTGCCGTGTTGGAGGCTAGACGAGCTATTGCAGAGCCATTCATGAAGCCAGGGCAACTTTTTCAACAACTGCTTGCCTAGAGCCAAGCCCCAGGGCAGTAAGATCCCTTACTGGACAGGAGGAGTAGGGCCTTGGGCAGGGGATCCCGAGAGAGGGATAACCCGGAGAACCCTGCCACCCATCCGTAGAATGCGCCGCATCTCAGCAGACAGCCGGCTGTAGGGGACGGTAAGCGTAGCAGTGCTGCGGCGCACTTTCTCTGAGGTACTCAGGGCCTCAGGTGGGTTGAGTAGGCCAGTGTACTCAATTCTGTAAACCCGACTACCGGCTTCTGTCAGAGCCTCTGGGCTACTGGTGCTTTGACCGAACATACTTTTCCCCGCTGCTTGAATAGTTGTCTTGCCACTCCCGCTGCCCAAGCTCGGAAGAGGCCTACACAGTTAGCAAAAGAACCCTAGGAGGCACTGTCAAGCTGCCT
>NZ_JANSIV010000177.1:0-12167 GCF_047502705.1 Synechococcus sp. H70.1 | reverse complement strand
TCCCTAGGAGAGCTTGGTTACTAGGAGCTAGGGAGCTTACCTCCACCCAGGTTGCTGCCTGCTAGGCAAACCAAAAGAGATTGGCTCAATGGCTAAGGAGCCCTATCTTTACCTCCCCTAGCTGAGGGCGTTGATGGCGTAATCGAAGTAGATGGCCGCTTCATTGGCCGCTTGGCCCTTCAGCATGCCCAGAGCGCGGCTCTTCATGTGCTGCAGAGCCACGATGTACCAGCTGGGGGAGAGGTTAAAAGCGCGGTTCACTTCCCGCAGACCAGCCACCAAGTATTCGTCGAGGGGGCCGGTGCCACCGGCAACCAGCGAGTAGGTGATAAAGCGCAGGTAGTAGCCGATGTCACGGGCGCACTTGGCCTGAAAGACCTCGCCATGCCCCATCTCCCCTGGTTGGCTTAGGTAGGGGAAGCGCTTGAACACTTCTTGCACCGCTTCGCGCACCAGCGTCTGTTGGTTTTGGGTCAATACACGAGCTGCTTCTAGAGAGGCGGCAGCCCGCTGGTAGCGACCACTCACAGCCTGCAGCTCGCTGGCGTTGAGAAAACGCCCTTGATTGTCAGCAGCGGCAATTGCCTCAGTAATAACAGTTTTCACCTTTCAACTCCTCAATGCGTTCACTGCTAGCAAAAACAGACCTTAAGCAGCCAGTCCACCCCAAATTGGGGGACTTCTGCTTGCTACTAAAAGAAGCTTTGCTTAGCACGGGCCAAGCCGGCCCCCGCTAAAAACCAAGACACCCTACACAATGGCGGCAGCAGCTTTGTCGAAGTAGCTGGCCACTTCGCTTTGGATTGCTGAGCAGTCGCCAGGGGTGATGCCGTTTGGATCCATGATCTTGGCCAGGGCTTCTCTCTTCATAGCCGCAATGGCATTGGCCATGGAGCTGGTGGGCACTCCCAGAGCAATGTAAGTTTCCCGCAGACCGTTCAGGCAGCGATCTTCCAGCACGGAGCTGTCTCCCGCCAAGGTGGCGTAGGTAATGTAGCGCAAGATGATCTCCAGGTCGCGCAGGCAAGCAGCCATGCGGCGGTTGGTGTAGGCGTTACCGCCGGGAGCAATTAGATCTGGCTCCTGGGCAAACAGAGAACGAGCTGCGTTAACCACAATTTGAGCAGCGTTGCTGGTCATGCGGTTGACGGCATCCAGGCGCTTGTTGCCTTCTGCCACCAAAGCCTCTAAACGAGCAAAGTCTTGTTCACTTAAAAAAGCGCCACGCGCATCTGCCTGAGTAATTACCCGGGTAAAGGCGTCTTGCATAATGGATCTCCTCTTGGTTTTTTCCCAAAGTAAGGATGAGCGACTGGCTGATCCTCTCAAAAGCTAGCTGCTCAGCCTCGCTGGATGCGGGATCCGTTCGCCCAAAAACCGGGGATCCTGTGAAGGGGGCTCAAAACTACCTCCACCGAAGCCCCAGATTTTGAGACCGGCCGACAACTCCTACAACTTTCAGACAGCCGAGCATCCAGGACAATTTTATAGCGCGGGAGCGATGAGTATTTTGTGAAGATTTACAAACAATCAGATCGGCCTGGCCGGCAAGCTCCTCGTTCTGCCAGTGCAGTGAGCGGGCAATTGGTCGACAGGGGAGCTAAAAAATGTAAATATTCGTTTCATTTCTTTTCCGCTGCAGCCATCAAGAGTGCGGGGCCCCTACTCCTTGCAGGGCAGCCTTGAGCTCGCGGCAGAAGCAAGCAATTTGTTGCAGGCCGTGGGCAGGGGTGGGCGCCTTGGCCAGCCGTTGCACAAAGGCGCTGCCGACAATGGCGGCATCGGCTCCCCAGAGGGCAATCTGGCGAGCCTGGTCGGGGGTAGAGATGCCAAAGCCCACCCCAATCGGCAGGGAGGTGGATTGGCGCAACTGCTGCAGCAAGGTTGGGAGCCGCTGCTCGAGGGTGGCCCGCTCGCCAGTGACGCCGGTGGTGCTGACCAGGTAGATAAAGCCCTTGGAGTGTTGGGCAATGCGCCGCATGCGCTCGGGGGGGCTGGTAGGGGCCACCAGTAAGATGAGGTCGATCCCCTCTGCCTGCGCTGCTTCCCGCAGGGCTCCGGCCTCTTCTAGGGGCAGGTCAGGGACGACTAGGCCAGCACAGCCAGCCTGGCGCAGCTGCTGCACAAAGTTGGGGATGCCGAGCTGGTAGATGGGGTTGTAGTAGGTGAAGAGGATGAGAGGGGCCCGCAGCGAGAGGCACCTCAACCCCTGCAAAATGGCGCCCAAGGTCACGCCCCGCCTAAGGGCACGGGTAGCTGCTGCTTGGATCACCGGCCCATCGGCCAGGGGATCCGAGTAGGGCACCCCCAGCTCGATGAGATCAGCGCCGTGGTGATCCAGCACCTGCAGAGCCTCAAAGGTGGTTTGCAAGTCGGGATCCCCGGCGGTGAGGTAGGGGATAAGGGCGGCTTCACCGCGGCTGCGCAGCGCCTGGAAACAGGCTGTGATCCGGCTGGGCATGGGATCCGACCCCTCTGGTTTTTTGGAGAGCATTACCACTCTAGCGCCTAGCGGGATCCCTGGGGGATGGGCACAAAATCGTAGCCCGTACCGGAGCGGTTGCCCCGTTCGACGCGCACCAGCACGTAGGGGGCATCGCGGTCGCCGGAGGGCAAAAAGTGCACCTCCCCGGAAGCGCCGTCTGGCAAGCGGAAGTTGGGGTCGCCAAGGGCAGTGAGAATGCCGCTGCGGCTGGGGGATCCCTGCCGAAGGGCCTGGAGAAAAACACGGGTGGCGTCGTAGGCCAGGGCGGTGCGCCAACTCACCTGCCCTCCCCACATCTGGGCTGCCTTCTGGGCAAAGCCGCGGCTGCGGGGAAGATCGGGGTGCCAGGGCACCGCCACCACCATGCCCTCCACCGCTGCTCCCCCTTCCTTGAGCGTGGTGAGGCTAAAAAGCACATCTCCCCCCACCAGGGCAAGGGGTTGGCCGCGGAGGGCGTTCTGGCGGGCAACGGCCAGCGCGTGTTGGGCTACGGAAGCCGTAGGCGCCAAGAAAGCCACCTGGGATCCCTGCTCCAGCGCTCTCTGGAGGCTGGCCTGGGGGTTGAAATCGGCGGCTGTTAGGTCGAAGGTGGCCAGCACAATCCCCCCTTCGCTGGTCAGGGTGGAGGCAAAGGCGTCGCGCAGGCTGGTGCTGTAGGCGCTGTTGGGGTTGTAGAAGATGGCCACCCTCTGCAGGCGCAGTTTGTTAAGGACATAGCGGGCCAGTTGCGTGCCAGCAATCTGGTCGGAGGGGACGGTGCGAAAGATGGCGTTCCCCAGCAGGCTGATGCGGGTGCTGGTGGAGGTGGAGGAGATCATAGCCAGGCCGGCAGCCTGATAGATCTCAGCCGCCGCCAGGGTGGCATCGCTGGCGTTGTGGCCGATCACCCCCAAGATCTCAGGCCGGCCCACCAGGGCTTTGGCCACTGCCACCGCTCGCTCTGGGTTATCCCCGTCGTCGGCAATCACCACCCGCAGCAGCCGCCCTGCAATACCCCCTTGCTGAAATAGCTCCTCTTGGGCCTGGGCCACGCCCCGCAGTGTCTCTTTGGCGCGGTTGGGGTTACTGGAGATGGGCACCACCACGGCTATGCTCAAGGGGTTGCCCTGCTGCTGGGCGCGGGCGTTGTTGAGGAAAATGCGAGCTTCCGGGTCGTTGCGGTTGTTCTGTAGCCCCATCTCTAGGAGCGGGATCGCCGCCCTAAAATTGCCCTGGCGGATGAGCTCTGCCGCGGCCACGGCGGCGGGGCTGCTATCGGCAAAGAGGGTGCGCTCGCCGCTGGTTAAGAGCAGATCCTGGGCCCCACTGCCCAACCCTGGCAGCGAGATCCCTTGCGGCCAGCGAAGGTAGCCCGCCCGCCAAGCGCGATGACCGCCCCAGAGGAGCAGGAGTCCCAGAACAATGTAAACGATGGGTGGCGGAGACTTGGCAACCATGGAGGAGTTGCAGCAGGGCCAGCTGCTCCAGAATGGAAGTAGGCCCAAAAGGAGGCCGCCTCGCTAGCATTGGCCATTGGGCGATACCGTAGTCTTCCCATGATAGAGGCTGTCGAAAACCCTGTGCCGCAGGATCCGCTGGAGCAGGCGCTCTGGGACTGGCACCGGGGCCAAGCCAAGGGAGCTTTGCGCCTGCACGCCTACAGCGCTGAGGGGATCCCGCTGGCAGAGGAGCCCCAGGTGATCTCGCCGGAGGTGTTCTTCACCCAGGAGCTGCCGGAGGTGGAGGCCCTGGCTTTGGATCTCTGTCGAGGTCGCGTGCTGGACATTGGTGCCGGCACAGGCCGCCACAGCCTGCTGCTGCAGGAGGAGGGGTTGGCTGTGGCCGCCCTGGATCGCTCTCCGGTGGCGTTGCAGATCATGGCCGAACGGGGGGTGCGCTGCCGTATTGCCGCCGACCTGTTTCACTGGGCAGGGCCGGAGGAGCCCTTCGATACGCTGCTGTTGCTGATGAACGGCGCCGGCCTAGTGGGATCCCTGGCGGGGTTGGAGCGTTTTCTGCGCCTGGCTCGCCCTTGGATTCAGCCTATGGGTCAGTTGCTCTTGGACTCCACTGAGCTCAGCGACTTTGGCGAAAACCCAGCGCCTCTAGAGGATCTGCTGCCGCGAACTCCAGAGCCGGCCATTCCTGCGGATCCAGAAACCAGGGTTTTAGAAGAGGAAGGGAGAGGGGAGGTAAAAACCAAGGTAGTCAACTTTGTGGCCGAATACAACGGTCAGCGCGGGGATCCCTTCCCCTGGCTCTTTGTAGATCCAGAGACCCTGCTGCACTATGCCCACGCCAACGGCTGGCAGGGACAAATTCTCTACCAAGAGCCGGGGGGAGCTTTCCTGGCGCGGCTCACCCCCTTGTACTAGTCCGAGCGGGAGTTCCTTGAGGTGAGGCCAGCCAAACCCCCAGTAGGGCTCTAGGCGATACTTTAGAAGAGGTCCTTGAGTTCAATCAGTACCAACAATGGCTCAGCCTGCCCTGCGCATCCTGCTTGTGCGCCACGGTGAGAGCACCTTCAACGTCGAAAATCGCATCCAAGGCCGCTCCGATCTCTCTCGCCTCACCCCCAGCGGAGAAGCGCAGGCACAGCGGGTAGCTGAGGCTCTAGCCGGGATCCCCTTGGATTATGTCTACTGCAGCCCTCTCTCCCGCGCCCTCGACACCGCCCACATTCTTCTCAGGGAGCGAGGGGGGATCCCGTTGCTGATTAGTGAGCAGCTGCGGGAGATTGACCTAACGGAGTGGGAAGGCTTGACCTTTGCCGAGGTGAAGGAGAAGTACCCGGAAGAGTACTACCGCTGGCGGTACCAGCCCGACGAGCTGGAGCTGGGGGGACGCTTTCCAGTGCGGGATCTCTGGCAGCAAGCGCAGGTCTTTTGGCAGCAGTTGGCTGAGCAGGTGCAGTTGGATCCCCGCTCGGAGCGGGGGAGTGATCCTACGCATCCCCTCAACGTTCTTATCGTCGGCCACAGCGGCCTCAACCGTGCCCTGGTCAGCACGGTCATTGGCTTGGGGCCAGTCCACTACCACCGTCTGGGGCAAAACAACTGTGCTATCAGCGTTCTTAACTTCCCCCAGGGCCTGGGGGGACCAGTGCAACTGGAATCTTGGAACATCACCGCCCATCTGGGCCAGCCTCTGCCCAAGCGCAAGCAGGGGATGCGCATTCTGCTCGTGCGACATGGCGAGACGCAATGGAACCGGGAGCAACGCTTCCAGGGGCAGCGGGATATTCCCCTCAACGCCACCGGCGAGGAGCAGGCAGCCAAGGTGGCCGAGTTTTTGGCGGATCAGCCGCTGCACCTGGCCTTTTCCAGCCCCCTCAAGCGGCCCTGGGCTACCGCTGACGCCATTTGTCGCCACCACCCCCACCTCATCCTGCGCCCAATGGTGGAGCTGCAGGAAATCTGCCACGGCGACTGGGAGGGCAAGCTACAGAGTGAAGTGGAAGCCGAATACCCCGGCGAGCTGGAGCGCTGGCAGCGGGATCCTGCCGCCGTGCAGATGCCCAACGGGGAAAACCTCTACCAAGTTTGGGCCCGCACTCGCTCGGCCTGGGAAGAAATTTTGACCACTACGGCCGCTCAGTTTCCAGAAGGTACGGCAGTGGTGGTAGCCCACGATGCCATCAACAAGGCCATTATCTGCCAGTTGTTCGACCTTTCTCCTCATGCCTTTTGGATCTTCAAGCAAGGGAATGGCGGCATTACCGTCATCGACTACCCGGAAGGAAAGGAGGGTGCGCCAGTTTTAAGAGTGCTGAACCTCACCACCCACCTGTCCGGCCAGATTCTCGACTGCACCACTGCGGGCGCTCTCTAGGGGGTGAAGATGGGATCCCCTCTCCCTGTCGACCTGGGTTTGCCGGATATTTGCCTGCAAGGAGTACGCCTGTTGGATCCCTGGCGCCAGCGCGATGAAGTAGCTGATGTTTGGCTACGTCGGGGCCGCCTTCTCCTCGTCGAGGCAGCAGCGATCCCCGCCAAGGTTCCCCGTCTGGACGCCTCCAGCTGGGTGCTGGGCCCAGGCTTGATCGATCTGTACACCTACAGTGGCGAGCTGGGGGAGAGGGGCTTCTCCACTGGCCGCGAGACCCTCACCTCCCTGGCAGCAGCAGCGCGAGCAGGCGGATTTACCCAAGTTGGCCTCCTGCCCACTCCTGTCCCGGGGACGGCAGCTTTTCCGGTGCTGGATCAGCCAGAGCAGCTGGGCCGCTATCGCCGCCAGCGTGGGGATCCCCGCTGGCTGCCCTGGGCTGCCCTTAGCTTGGGTGACCGGGAAGAAGCTCCCAGCCCCTGGGGAGAGCTGGCCCACGCCGGAGCCATTGGCTTTGTGGCTCGGGTCGGCGGATTAGAGCCGCTGCGCTCCTTGGCTCTGCTGCGACGGGCCCTGGAGTATTTGCGACCTTGGAATAAGCCGCTACTGGTTTGGGCCTGGGATCCCACCCTGGCGGGCTCGGGCAGTCTCTACGAGGGAGTATGGGCCCTTCGCCTAGGGCTAAAGGGCATCCCAGCCAGTGCCGAAACTGCCGCCTTGGCCCGCCTCCTGGAAGTGCTGCGCAGCGTCCCTTCGCCGGCGCCGGTGCATGTGATGCGCCTTAGCCAAGCCCGCAGTCTAGAGCTTGTCCAGCAGGCCCAGGCAGAGGGGCTGCCGGTTACTGCCAGCACCACCTGGATGCACCTCCTCCTGTCGGAGGAAGCTGTCCTCGAGGGCGGCTACGATCCCAACCTGCGCCTGCTGCCTCCTCTGCCCCATGCTGCCGACCGGGAGGCCCTTATTGCCGGGATCCGCAGCGGCAACTTGGGCATCGCCACCGATCATGCTCCCTACACCTACGAGGAGAAAACCCTGCCCTTTGCCGAGGCTCCTCCTGGGGCCATAGGCCTGGAGTTGGCCTTGCCGCTGCTGTGGCAAAACCTGGTGGAGACGGGATTGCTAACAGCGCTACAGCTCTGGTCGGCCCTCAGCCTCTACCCGGCCCGCTGCCTGGGGCTGGAGCCGCCCTGTCTGGATCCCGGCAGTGACTGGGTGCTCTTTGATCCAACCCATACCTGGACAGTTTCAGCAGCTACCCTCCGCTCCCATTCCCAAGCCACTCCCTGGTTGGGCAAGACCCTGCGCGGCAAGGTGTTGCACACCCATGTTGAAGAAGGAAGCTAGCCCTGAGGCCGAGACCGGCAAAACCCGTTCTCGTTGCCCGCAGGGCCGTGAATCCCCTCCCATGCAAACCCAGATCCTCCCCCCCACCCCTGAGCACCTTGCCCTGGCGGCCGAAGCGCTGCGGCAGGGCCAGTTGGTGGCCATGCCTACAGAAACGGTCTACGGCCTGGCAGGCCACGGCCTCAACGAGCAGGCGGTGGCCAAGATCTTTGCCGTCAAGGAGCGCCCTCGTTTCGATCCCCTGATCCTGCACCTTCCAGCCGGGATCCCTCTCGAGGGGCTGGAGGGGAAGCTAGTGGATCTGTCGGCTTTTACTGCCACCGCTCGCGCTCGCCTGGGATCCCTTGTCGCCACCTTCTGGCCGGGCCCGCTGACCTTGGTGCTACCCAAGGGCCCGCAGGTGCCGGATCTCGTCACCAGTGGCTTGCCCACCGTGGCGCTGCGGGTGCCGGCCCACCCCGTAGCCCAAGCTTTGCTGCAGGCAGTTCAGGTGCCTTTGGCTGCCCCCAGCGCCAACCGCTTTGGCCGCCTCAGCCCCACCTCGGCCCAGGCTGTCTACGCCGAGTTGGCGGGGCGGATCCCCTATATTTTGGACGGGGGGGAGTGTGCCGTGGGCGTGGAATCGACAGTCCTCAAGCTTAGCCCCGATGGCACCCCCACCTTGCTGCGCCCCGGCGGGATCCCGCTGGAAGTTTTGGCATCCCACCTCGATTTGCCCCTCAGCTCTCCCCCTGCCCCCGGAAGCGGCGAGAGGCCGGAAGCTCCAGGACAACTGAGCAGCCACTACGCCCCCGGCAAGCCCCTCTGGTTGTTACCCGTTGCCTTTGCCCAGCTCCAGCCCGAGGACTGGCAACAGTTGCGGCGATCGGCAGTGGGACACTCCCACCTGGGCATTCTCAGTTTTGCTGCCAAACCGGAAGCGCTGGCAGAAAGCCTCTTCCGCCACTGGCCTGAAGTTGCCTTTACCCTAGAATGCCTGGGCCCCGATCCCAACTTGGCGGCCCGCGGCCTCTTTGCCAGCCTGCGCCGCCTGGATGAGGGAGCAGCCACTCTGCTATTGGCTGAACCGCCACCGGTCGTCACCGGCCTAGGTTATGCAATTATGGATCGGCTACGACGGGCCAGCCGCTTATGGAAGCCTCCCCTCTCGTCGCTATCGTGATGGGCAGCGACTCAGATCTGCCTACCCTAGCCCCTGCCGCCCAGGTGTGTGAGGAGTTCGGGATCCCCTATCACCTCCAGATCCTCAGCGCCCACCGCACGCCGGAAGCAATGGTGGAGTTTGCCCGCCGCGCCCATACCCAAGGGATCCGCGTCATCATTGCCGGCGCCGGCGGGGCAGCCCACTTGCCGGGGATGGTGGCGTCTCTAACTCCTCTGCCGGTCATTGGGGTGCCGGTGTTTAGCCAATCCCTACAGGGGCTAGACTCCCTCTACTCGATTGTGCAGATGCCCAAAGGGATCCCCGTGGCCACTGTAGCCATCGGCAATGGCTACAACGCTGGACTCTTGGCCGTGCAGATCCTAGCTAGCGGCGATCCCGCCCTGCAACAACGGGTGCTGGCCTATCGGGAAAGCCTCAAGCAGAGCGTGCAGGAGAAAAATGCCCGCTTGCAAGCCCAAGGGTGGAAGGCCTATCTAGCTGGCCTCAGTGGGGCAGAGCGCTCTTAGCATAGTTGAGGGGACGCCGGCCTAGGGGGCCAGCGGATCCCCTCTAGAGGAAGCGCAGCTTTGGGAGTTCCAGCGGTGAAGAAGGGAACGGAGCGCCCCTCCCCTGGCCAGGGATCCTGGCGAGAGTATCTGCAGCGGGTTCAGAAAGGGGCAGTAGAAGTGGGATCCCAGGTGGCCCTATGGATGCTTGCAGGGCCGCAGTGGCGGGTTCTGGCTTTGTCGGGCTTGGCCCTGGCGGGGCTGGCTTTTTGGCACTGGCGCCTGGCCCTTTCCTTAGCGGTGGGCACGGGGGTGATGCTAGGGGTGTACGCGGCTTGCAGCCCTGAGTTTAGCCGCCGCTGGCAGGAGTGGCAAGCTTGGCTGCGCCAAGCCGATCGCTCCCTGCTGCTGGCTGGGGCGGGGGGGGCAGGCGCTGCCCTCGGTACCTACCTTGTGGTCTCAATCTGGGCAGAAGCCAGCCAACGCTGGCTAGCCACGGGCGCCATTGTGCAGGGGCTGGTTACGCTGGCCCTGCTGCTGCTGCTGTTTGGGGAATGGCTCAGCCGCCGGCAGGAGCGGCGGCGTTCCCAATTGGAGCGGGATCTGGGTGACATTGCCTCCCCCGATCCCTACAGGCGGCTGCTGGGCGTGCGCCGGCTGCAGAGCCTTATGCCCCATTTGGATCCCGAACAAACCCGGCTAGCAGTGGACTATCTACGCCTGGCCCTTGACCAGGAAACAGTGGCTGTCGTGCGGGAGGCCCTCTTGGAAGCCCTGCAGGGATGGGGGATCCTGCGCCGCCTCAACGATTTGACCAGTCTCCAGCAACCCGAAGGTAGTGGCGATCCCTCGGCAAGCCGTAGGGGCAACGCCTAAACGGCCAGCGGCTTCAAGAGTTGGTTAGGTGTAATCGCCCTTCAGGGATAGCTTTTGCCCCCTCGAGGAGAAAAGGGAACTCGAGCTAGAGCTTCTCCGTCGTAAAGGAGTGTAAACCTACTCTTCACGGAGGGTTACATTGCATGATTCGCAATCTCTTCGCGCTCTCTTTGGTCGTTGCCTCGGCCGCTACGTTGGCTGCAGCCCCTGGAGTCCATGCCAGTAGCCCCAGCCCAGCGCCTGAAAGCGCGAAGACTGCGGCTCCTGCCCAAAAAACCATCGTGGATGTTGCTGCAGAGGCTGGCTCCTTCACCACCCTAATCAAAGCCCTGGAGGCTGCTGACCTGGTGAAGACCCTCTCTGACAAAGGTCCCTTCACCGTTTTTGCCCCGACGGATGAGGCCTTTGCGGCCTTGCCGAAAGGCACTCTAGACGACTTGCTCAAGCCAGAAAACAAGGAGAAATTGAAGCGAGTGCTCAGCTATCATGTGGTGTCTGGCGAACTTCTCTCTCAAGATCTAAAGGCCGGTAAGCTGACTACCCTTGCCGAAGCCCCTGTGGAGATCGTCGTCAAGGATGGGATCCAGGTCAACGACGCCAAGGTGGTAACCCCTGATCTCAAGGCCTCCAACGGCGTTATCCACATCATTGACAAGGTAATCCTGCCACCAGAGAAATAACCTTTTTGGCCTCCTGAATCTGCAGAAAGCCCACCCAGAGCCCCCAGCTCCAAGGCTAGGGGCCTTGGACTGCAACGGGGGCTCCCTGGCTTCTTGGCTTTTGGGATTTTTACACTCCTTCAATACCAACACTGGAGGTGTAGATTGCCTCCACGGATACACCAGCCACCCGCCGGGGACGCACGATCATGTACTCATTGTCCATTTGCTTGGGCAAGGGGATGAACTCGTCCCCGCCCACCATCAGCTGGTTGATTAGCTCTGTGTATTCTCTGGCTTCCTTGACCCGTACCTGCAGGGTTTGACCCCCTTCCAGCATGATGTGAATGAGGTAGCCATCGGGTTTCCTGGGCATGGGTGCTCCTGCTTGGCTGCAGCAAAGGTCGATAAGGGAGGTTCTCATGAACATAACATTATTCCCCCCTCGGGGAGACCTGACCAAGCTGTGGCTCCTCTTGCAGGCAGGGGAGAACATCCTCCCTTAGTAGCCATAGCCAGCGAGGGACGGGAGGAGGACCCCTAGAGAGTTCCCCTGGGAGGGTCGGTGGGCATAGAGTAACAGGATGGACCCACTTTGGGTTACTTCCTCGCTTCCTCTGGTGGCTGGGATGGCCAACACCCCTCTCCCTCAACGGCTGGACTGGCGCAACCTCAATGCCCTTTGGGGATCCGTTTTGGCCGAGACCTTGAGCCGGCTGGGTTGTCGGGTGGCCGTGGTGTGTCCAGGATCCCGCTCTGCCCCCCTCACCTATGCGCTAGCGCGGCACCCCGAGATCGAGGCCATTCCAGTGCTGGATGAGCGGTCAGCGGCCTTTTTTGCCCTTGGCTTGGCCCAGCGGCTGCGGCAGCCCGTTCCCCTCGTTTGTACCTCCGGCAGTGCTGGTGCCCATTTTTTCCCTGCCCTGATCGAGGCAGCAGAAAGTGGCTGGCCACTTTTGGTGTTGACGGCGGATCGGCCGCCGGAGCTGCGCCACTGCCGCGCCGGTCAGACCATCGACCAGGTAAAGCTCTACGGCCATTACCCCAACTGGCAGGCAGAGTTGGCAGTGCCCAGCGCCGACCTGGAAGCTCTGGCCTACCTGCGCCAAATGATTGTCCACGCCTGGGAACGCGCCCTCTACCCCTTTCCCGGCCCCGTGCATCTCAACGTGCCCTTGCGGGATCCCTTGGCCCCTGTTGCTGATGGCAGCACTGCGCCTCTAGTCCATTTGCAGGAAGATCCTGAGTTTGAGAAGACCTTTTTTCGGGGGGTGGCTCCTGCTGGATTTCCCTTTCCGACAAGGCGGAACTCTTCTCAGGTAGAGACAGCTTCTTTTTGGCAGGAGTGG
>NZ_JANSIV010000176.1:0-14768 GCF_047502705.1 Synechococcus sp. H70.1 | reverse complement strand
CTTCCAAACTGCTGTTGTCGGTTCGATTCCGTCCGCCCGCTTCCAGAAAATAAACCTGCTCTAGATGAGCACTCTCAGCCTCAAACCTTAGCTGGGGGTAAATTTAGGTTCTGAATTGGAGTCGAAAGCTGCCAATAGAGTGTCTAAGGGGTGGAAAAAGTTAGTAGCCACATACATTCCCTGTGGGATTTTGCTTTTGAGCTGGCGCTACTGGGTGTTGAGGGAGGTGCCGGACAGAGAACTTGGCTAGAGCCTTACCCGGCAATGAACTAACAATCGCTCTCCAAAGCTCGCAACCAATTGAGACTAGGAGCTACCCCTGGGAGCTTATTGCCGCTAAGGCCTGGCGATGTAAGTTGGAGTTGGCCGCCGCCAGCACTTCTCCCTTGGAGGTGCGAGTTAAGGGATCCCCCGCCCAGTCGGTAATCACACCGCCGGATCCCTCGATCACCGGCACGAGGGCGGCAAAATCGTAGAGGGCAAGGCCACATTCCATGACCAAATCGATGTAGCCGCTGGCTAAGAGGCCGTACTGGTAGCCGTCGCCGCCGTAGGAGGTGATGTGGACCAAGCGACTGAGCTGCTGAAAGCGCTGCTGTTGGTCAGGCTGGGTGAACAAATCGGGGGTCGTGCAGCTCAGGTAGGCGCGGCTGAGGTCAGTGGTGGCTTTGGTGCGCGTGAGCTGTTGGGTAGAGGGGGTCATCCATCGGGTTGGCTGTCCCTGCACCCCTATCCAGCGCTCACGCAACACCGGTTGATCGATGATGCCCAAAACAGGGCGGTCGTCTTCCAAAAGGGCAATCAAGGTGGCGAAGGTGGGCTTGCCGGTGGAAAAGGCGATGGTGCCATCCAAGGGATCCAAAACCCAGGTGTAGGGGGAGCCAGTCTGGTGGAAGCCAAACTCCTCGCCGAGGACGTTGTGCTCCGGCACATGGGCGGCTAGCAGCGCCCGCATTGCCCGTTCGGCCTCCCGGTCGGCTATCGTTACGATAGGGGATCTGGCCTCTTTGTACTCGGCCTGCAACTCCCCGCGAAACAAAGGGCGAATCACCGCTCCGGCCGCGTCGGCTAGCGCTTGGGCTAAGGCAATCCACTCTGGCTTAACCACCCTCTTGCCTACCTCATCGAGGTTGTGTCCTCTCCTAGCATAAGGAAAGATTTTCCCTCGGCTATGCGCCCTGGCCGGCTTTTAACCCCTCTGGAATGGCTTTGGACGGCGATTGGGGTGATCCTAACCATTTTGGGCACCCTAACCCAGGTGAGCTTGCCACCTCAGTGGCCAGGAGTAGGAGGATATAGCTTTTCCCTGCAAATTGGCGGCATGCTGCTGACGGCCTGTCTGGCAGGGCCGGTGGCGGCAGTGTGCGCCCAGATTGTCTATCTGGGATTGGGGTTGGCAGGGCTGCAGGTGTTTGCCCAGGGAGGCGGATGGCAATACCTGTACCAGCCCGCCTTCGGCTACCTGCTGGGCTTCCTGCCCGCGGCCTGGGCCTGCGGGACAATGGCCTTTCGACAAAGGGATCCCCAGCTGCTGCCTGCTTCCCTTCCCCCTCGGGGCAAGCCTTACGTGCTGTCTAGGATCCCGAGGCCAGTGCGTCTACAGGATTTGGCCGCTGCCAGTTTGGTGGCCCTGACCCTGGTTCACCTAACCGGGATCACCTATCTCTTGGCCACCCAGCCCTGGGATGGAGAGTTGCTGAGGTTGCTTCGGCTCTACTCTGGCTATACCTTGCCAGGACAGCTCATCGTGGTTAGCTTTGTTGCCGTCATAGCCCTGTTCCTGCGGCGCTTGCTGCTGCTTTGAAAACCCACTGCCCCTTGGGCTGGAACAGCAGGGGATTCTCGTTCTCGGTCCACGACAGCACTGACTTGGGTCGTCCCTTTGTTGCAGCAGTGCTTGTCTTCCCAAGCGTTCCCTCTCCCCTAACCCCCCGCTTGCAGAGGCAGGCAGGGGCAGCGGTGAGTAGGGGTGGAAAGCCTCTTTTTCGCCAGGTGGCCACATCCTTTGACACTCCCACCGACTAATCGCGAAGCGGGACGTAGGGGGATCCTTACGCAGTCCACAGACGGACTCGCAAAGGCGTTGTCAAACCGCCTCTACCCCGTTCCTTGAGGCAAAGCCCAACTTGGGTAGGAACTACCCCTTGTCTTTGGTATCGTCCTTGCGCAGAGGCTCGCCACCGGTCGGGTTTTTCACTACAGTTAGGTGGCTAGAAGCTCGCCAATGAGCTGTAACAAGCCGCCCTATGAGTGGGCAACTAAAGTTGTTTATGGCCTTTTCCGCCTCGCCCTAAAGTACAGAGCTACCAAGCTATCCCTCTGGGTAGCCGACAGTGGGCAAGGCATCAAGCCGGAGTGCTTACAGGTTAAGGAGACAAAAAGATGCGGCGTGCTGCTCTAACCCTTGTGACCACGGGCCTTTTGGCCACAGCGTTGACTGCCTGTGGAGATGGCGGCAGCTCGGGGGGATCGCTCGTCATCCCACCCCCAAGCCCAACCGTTTCCTTTATCAATCCGCCCACCTTGGTGCGGGTGGGCACCTCCACGCCAGCTTTTACAGTGCAGGTGAGTGTGCCGGGCGGCGCCCGCTCAACCCAGTTTGTGGAACTGGAAACCTTTAACCCGCTTGGCACGCGCGTGCAAAGAGAGATCTTTAGCCCCCAGCAGGTTGGCTGCAGCCCAGGTGCCACTTTCTGTAGCTTCAATACCGACTTCCGGGTTGCTCCTGGCGATCCTGCCGGCGTTTGGCAGTTTCGAATCACTGCCTTTGACCAGCAAAACCGCTCTGGATCCCAGACTCTACTCATCACAGCCTTGCAGTAGGCAAGCTGGGCTGCTGTGTTGAGCTGAGGACTACCGGGGAGGGGAGGCGTTGGGCACTCCCTCGAGGCCTAGGTTCCTCAATTTTCCTGGACAGATCCCTCACTCCAGATCCCGACGGTTGGGGTTGCGGGCGGGGTCGTTGCTTAAGAAACCAAAGACAAAAAGCCCCACAAAAAAGATCACCACCGCGTAAACCGAGATTTTCAGTAACAGCATAGTTTCAACAACCCCTTTTCAACTGGACGAAGCCAACAAGCAACAAAGCACTGCCGCCGCGCCAGGAGCTCGTCAAGCTTGAGGCTCGGCAAAACTTCTTCACAACATCATACCTCTCTCCGGTCTCTATCCCCTAATGGAACCTCAACTCTCTCCCAGTTTGCAGGGCCAGAGCCACCAGGGATCCGGAGAAAGCCAAGGTGGTTAACTGGGAGTGCAAAGGAGAATAGCACCTTCTCAGGGACGACGCGGGAGAATGGAAGACCGACGACACGTTGTTTGGGGATCTGCCCATGCCCTTCGACTTGTCCAGTAGTTCAGCTCCGCGGTTTGGCGGTCGGGATCCTTTGGAGGAGCAGGGGTCAAGCGGGGCGAGGCCTTGGTCGTCCAGCGGGTATCAACCGCGGCAACTGCAGCTTGCAGAGGGGATCTCAATTTTTCTCCACCACTGGCAGCCGGGATCCCCGCGGGGCCGGGTGTTACTGCTGCACGGCAAAGGGGATCACAGCGGGAGGTTTGGCTCCCTGGCAGAGGGGCTGGCAGCTCAGGGGTGGGAAGCTTTGGCACCCGACATGCGGGGATTTGGCCGCTCAGACGGCATCCGCTGCTGGATCGACCACTTCGGCCAGTACCAAGCAGATCTGGAGGCAATCGTCAAGCAAGTCTGGCCCCAGCGAGAGCTCCCGCAGATCTGGTGTGGGTACAGTGCAGGAGCCAATTGGGTTACGGAATATGCGCTTGCTCACCCCGACCAGGTGCAAGGTTTGATCCTTATCTCCCCGGCCTTTCGTATCGACCACTATTTCAACCACTTTACCTGGGGTCTTTTACAGGTCTTGGACAAGGTTTTGCCCCAGCTTGCTCTAACTGGCCTCTACGAACCCGGGCGGGTGACCTCCCTAGCGGAGCAGCAGGCAGCCTTGGCTGCAGATCCTTACGTGTGTGGTGTTACCCGGGCCCGGTTTACGGCGGAGCTGGTGCGCAGCGGCCGGCGCTGCCTTGAACAAGCCCACCGGCTGGAGCTGCCAGTTTTGGTGCTCTACACCTCTGCCGATATTGTTGTCAATCCTGCTGGCGCTGTGGAGTTTGCCTGTCGGCTTCCCAAGGGTGAAGTCTACGATTTTCCCCAGTCGCGCCACGACCTTTTGCACGACTGCGAGGCTGCAGCTGTTCAGCAAGCAATTGGCTGCTGGTTGGAGCGGCATTTTCCCCCTCCGCTTTGACTGAGCTCCTGGGGCCCTCATGGCAAAATAGAGAGGCCCTCTTTCTCCTGCTCCTATGAGCCAAGACCTGATCTACCGTCCCCGCCGGCTGCGGCGCACCGAGGCCCTTCGCCAACTGGTTCAGGAGACCCACCTGCGGGTGCAGGATCTCATCTACCCCCTGTTTGTTATGGAGGGAGAGAACCAGCGGCAAGAGGTGGAGTCCATGCCCGGCTGCTACCGCTACACCCTGGATCTGCTCCTAAAGGAGGTGGAGGAGGCGGCCAACTTGGGGATCCCGGCTGTGGCCCTCTTCCCGGTGGTGCCCGAAGAAAAGAAAGACCCCACGGGGCGGGAGTCCTTTAACCCAGACGGGTTGATCCAGCGGGCGGTGCGGCGGATCAAGCAGGAGATCCCGGAGATCCTCGTGATAACGGATGTGGCCCTGGATCCCTACAACAGCGACGGCCACGATGGCATTGTGCGGGATGGGGTGATCCTCAACGACGAGACGGTGGAGGTGTTGGTCAAGCAGGCCCTCTCCCAGGCGGAAGCGGGAACTGACATCGTTGCCCCCTCCGACATGATGGACGGTCGCGTCGGCGCCATTCGCGAAGCCCTAGACGAGCAGGGCTATACCGACGTGGCCATCCTGGCCTACTCCGCCAAGTATGCCTCTGCCTTCTACGGCCCCTTCCGCGAGGCCCTGGGATCTGCGCCCAAGTGGGGGGACAAGAAAACCTATCAGATGGATCCCGCCAACGCCCGCGAGGCTCTCAGGGAGGTGGAGCTGGACGAGGCCGAAGGGGCGGACATCGTGATGGTGAAGCCGGCCCTGGCCTACTTGGACATCATCTACCGTGTGAAAGAGGCAACTAATTTGCCCGTAGCTGCCTACAACGTGAGCGGCGAATACGCCATGATTAAGGCTGCCGAGCAAAAGGGCTGGATTGACGGCAAGAAGGTAATGATGGAATCCCTCTTGGCCATGAAGCGGGCCGGCGCCGACATGATCCTCACCTACTTCGCCAAAGAGGTGGCCCTGCTCCTACGGCAGTCCTAGCTAGGGCCTTCTAGACACCTGGGGAGATTGTCCAATCCAGGTGGGGGGCGTCCTTTTCTCCGCGTCGGCCACCAGGGTACTGGGATCCACCAGGCGCACCTGGAGTTGATCGGGCGGCACGCGGTTGAGACGTTCTTTGATCAGAGCCTGTCGTTGAAGGGGATCCATGCCGCGATCCACCTCCTCTTGCAGCCGCGAGACTCGGGCTGAAAGAACTTTGAGGTCTTGCTCCAAAACCTGCAGGCGGTGATGCTGGGCCAATTGCACCGGCAAAAGGCGATACAGGCCGCCGAGGGCAGCCGCTGTAAACAGAAGGTTCACCCCAATGCGACAGACCAGTTCCCAAGCTTGCGGCTCTGGCTCTGGCCGTCTCCGCACTCGGGTCAAGGTTTTGTAACGGAAGGGCTGGCTGGGGACCGTGCGCGGGCCGCGAACCTGGGGAGAAGCAAGCGCTCCCTGCCCACCTACCCGGACCAGGGATCCCTGACCCTGCAAGCAATGCCGTCGTGGAGTCATAGAGACGACCTGCCCAGGCCTAAGAGCCTGCCCCGCCTCTACAGACAGGAGACGAGCCGGGGTACGCAAAGAAGACTTGGGTGTCACGGGAAATAGGGGGATGAGAGGCTACCTCTGCTGGCAGGAAGCGCAGCTAGGGCTTATTGAAGCCGATTTTTCTGGGTATGTCAGGCAGTGGCCCAAATTTTCTTGAGCAGCGCTACACCAGCGCGGCGGGGACAGATTAGCCTGAAAACGCGCTAGGCTAGAGACTCCGCTATCGGGTAAGCTGCCTGCTGTCCAAGGCAGCAGAGGGCCCAGGGATTTGTAAGGTGCACATCGAGGTCTGCCTATGCGCATTGCCATCACGGGTGGAAGTGGTTTCATCGGGCGCCGCCTGGTGGCCCGCCTGCTGGAGCGGGGAGATGAGGTGTTGGTCTTGAGCCGCCGCCCTGAGCAGGCCCGCCGCGTTCTGGGAGCATCCCCCAACCTTAAGCTGCTGGGGTACGATCCCTACCAACCGCAAGCCTGGGCCTCAGCTCTGGAAGGGTACGAGGCCGTTGTCAACCTGGCTGGGGAGCCCCTAGCCTCTTCCCGCTGGACAGAAGCCAAGAAAAGAGAAATCCGCCGCAGCCGCGTGGAAACCACCCAGGCTCTCGTCCAGGCTCTTGCCTCCCTCGACCCAAAGCCCCAGGTGCTGATCAGCAGCTCGGCAGTGGGTTACTACGGCTCCCGACCCGAAGGGGATCCCCTAACGGAGGCGGCTCCGCCAGGCCAGGGCTTTTTGGCAGAAGTCTGTCAAGCTTGGGAAGCGGCTGCTCGCCCGGCGGAGGAGCTGGGGATCCGCCTGGCCATCCTGCGCACGGGGATTGTCCTGGGGCCCGCTGGGGGAGCCCTGGCCCAAATGCTCCTTCCCTTTCAGTTTTTCCTCGGTGGCCCCCTTGGCTCTGGCAAGCAGTGGGTCTCCTGGATCCACCGCGACGACTGGGTAAGCCTGGTCTGCTTCCTGCTGCAACAGGGATCCGGTGTCTTCAACGCCACTGCCCCCAACCCTGTGCAGATGGAAGAGTTCTGCCACACTTTGGGACAAGTTTTGGCCCGCCCCTCGTGGCTGCCGGTGCCGGCGCTGGCCCTAGAACTGCTGCTGGGCGAAGCGGCTCAGGTGGTTCTGACGGGGCAGAGGGTGATCCCTCAGGCCGCGCTGCAGCTGGGTTTCACCTTCCAATATCCCCACTTAAAAGAAGCCTTGCAGCAAATCCTCATTCCCCAGGCCAACTGCTAGGCGCAGCTCTCTGGCAAAAAGCGAGAGGCAGGCCCTCACCGCCCCTTCCAAAGATCTGGGGAAGACTCTCTGGATCCCAGCCTTAGAAAGCCTCTTGGAGACAGTAGCCATCCCTAGGGTGACTTCAGGCCAGCTGGAGGCACCTTTTAGGCTTTCCTAGAGGATCGGGCCAGCGAGGCGCCTTCCGGATCCACCCGGTTGGCCAACGCTGCAACCCCGATCATCGGCAAGCTCACCAGTAGACAGAAGCCCCACTGCGCCCAACTCAGGGGTGCCGTCTCGAAGAGAGTGTTGAACAGGCTCCATTGGCTAAAGAGGATCTGCAGTAGGATGGCCGCCCCAATGCCAATGGCAATAGCCGCCACATCCATCAAGCGTTCGTGGCGCTCCAACTGGCTGGCGCGCCCGCGGCCCAACAGGGTAGGGATAGCCTGGCTAAGGCTGAGCAAGTAGAAGATGCGCCCAATTACCAGCGCCTGAATGGCCATGCTGCGGGCCAGGTTGAGGTTGCCGGTGGTTTGTTCCACGTACTCGAAAACCCCGAAAATCAAGATCCAGTTAAATACCGACACCAGTAGGATGCGCTGCAGCAGCCTAGGAGAGAGCAAATTGGCGTTGGGATCCCGCGGTGGTTGGGTCATCTCCCTCCCCGTGGTGGGCTCGAAGGAGAGCGGCACCGTCATGGTGATGGAGTTAATCATGTTCAGCCATAGCACTTGAATGGCCAAAATGGGCAGCTCGCGGTTGAGGAGCACGCTAAGAAGAAGGGTCATCGACTCTCCCCCGTTCACCGGCAGGATGAAGGCGATGGCTTTAAGGAGGTTGTTGTAAACGGTGCGCCCCTCTTCGACGGCAGCCTCGATGGAGGCGAAGTTGTCATCGGTCAAGATCATGTCGGCGGCAGCCTTGGCCACCTCGGTGCCACCTCGCCCCATGGCAATGCCCACATCTGCCTGCTTCAAGGCCGGCGCGTCGTTAACTCCATCGCCGGTCATGGCCACGATCTGACCCTGCGACTGCAAGGCCTTCACCAGGCGCAGCTTTTGCTCCGGCACCACCCGCGCAAAGACGGATCCCTCCTTGGCGGCAGTGACAAACTCCTCTGGGCTAAGCTGCTCCAGATCCCGGCCGCTGTAGGCTTTTACCGGTTTGCCACCGCCCAGGCCCATCTGCTCAGCAATGGCTTGGGCTGTAAGCACATGGTCGCCGGTAATCATCTTGACTTGGATCCCGGCAGTCTGGCAGGAGCGCACAGCGGCAATGGCCTCCGGCCGCGGCGGGTCGATCATCCCCTGCAAGCCCAAGAAAATCAGCCCTTCCTGCAGATCTGAGTGATCCACCTGAGTTTGGCTAGGGGGGACGGCTTTTTGGGCAAAGGCCAGGACTCGCAGCCCCTGCCGCGCCAAGGCCTCCACCTGCTGGCAAATCCGCTCTGCTTCCAAGGGCTGGATCTCCCCTTGGGGACCCATCTGGCTGCGGCAGCGGGGCAAGAGAGCTTCTACGGATCCCTTGACGTAGATACAGTGCTCCTCCGGCCCCAACCGGTGCAGGGTGGCCATGTACTGAAACTCGGATTCAAAGGGGATACTGTCTAGGCGAGGGCGACGGCGCTGCAGATCGTCTCGATCCAGCCCCCCTTTCTGGGCGGCTACGAGCAGAGCCGCCTCGGTGGGATCCCCTACAACTTCCCACTGACCGTCGTCCTTGGGTTTGAGGCGGCTGTCGTTGCAGAGGCAGCCGGCCACCAGGCAAGCTTCCAAGGCAGGCCATTGGCGAAGTTCGACAGGGGAATTGGCCTCCTGAAACAGGATCTGGCCCTGGGGGCTGTAGCCACTGCCGGTAACCCGGTAGAGCCGGGATCCGGCGTAGATGGCCTGCACCGTCATCTGGTTTTCTGTGAGGGTGCCGGTTTTGTCCGAGCAAATCACCGTGGCGCTGCCCAGGGTTTCTACCGCCGGCAACTTGCGGATGATGGCATGGCGGCGGGCCATGCGGGAAACCCCAATGGCCAGGGTTACGGTAACTACCGCCGGCAAGCCTTCGGGAATAGCACTCACCGCCAGCGCCACTGCCGCTTCAAAGACGCTTGCTGCCGCTTGGCCCTGCACCAGCCCTACCAAAAAAGTGAACGCAGCCAAGGTGAGGATAATTTTCAGCAAGGTCAGGCTGAAGGCCTCAAACTTGCGCGTCAGGGGAGTTTGCAGGGATCCCCCTTCTTCAATGAGCTGGGAGATGCGACCTGTTTGGGTCTGGTTGCCGATGGCCACCACCACCCCCGCCCCTTGACCAAAGGTGACGAAGCTGCCGGCGTAAGCCATGTTATGGCGGTCGGCCAAAGGCGTGTCTTCCGGCAGGGTTCCCAGCCGTTTTTCCACCGGCACCGACTCTCCCGTGAGGGCCGATTCGTCCACCTGCAAGTTGCGCGCACTCAGCAGGCGCAGGTCGGCGGGCACCCTGTCTCCCGAGCTCAAGAGCACCACATCCCCCGGCACCAGCTCCCGCGAGGGCAGCCGCACTTTTTGCCCCTCCCGCAGCACCGTGACTTCAGTCACCACTGACTTGGCCAGGGCAGCGATTGCCTCCTCCGCCTTGGCCTCTTGGATGTAGCTGATGAGGGCGTTGATCACCACCACCGCCCAGATCACGATGGCGTTGCGCCAGGATCCCAGGAACGCCTTGACCGCCCCAGCCACCATCAGGATATAGAAGAGGGACTGGTTAAACTGCTGCAGAAACTTGACCCAGGCCGGCGTTGCAGCTTTGGCTTTCAGCTCATTGGGGCCGTATTGCCGCTGCCGCCGGGCCACCTCGGCTTGGGAAAGGCCCCGCTCCAACAGTGCTGGCAAAGATAGCTCCTCTCCGAGGAGTTCCTGGATGGCTTGCTCCTCCGACAGGGCATGCCAGGCAGGGGCTGGGAGCAGCTCGGGGGATGAAGGTTTAGCCATGATTCGGAGTCTTAAGTTCCAACACCGCGAGGGGTGGATGGGCTGCCCGCCCTCCTTACCTCTGATAGCCTAACCAATGCTATGGGCCCTTCCCGGCAAGGTGTCCTTCGGGGGGCTCTTTACCAAGACAAGCGTCAACAACGGAGCCGGCTAAGTCTTGCTTAAAGTTCTCGATAGATAGAAAGGATGAGCATATTCTTATTAGGTAGCTAGAGCCTGTGGGGAGCCAAAGGGCTTCGGCTGACCTGTCCGGGCTCCTGGACGGGTGAGTTGGTTCTCTGGCTGTTTATATGGCCAATTGAGTCCAGCGGTCTCTTTTTTTGTTTCCGTTTTGAGGGAGTTATGGTAGTACCGACTACAAAGCCAAGGGAGTTGCAAGCCCAGTCAGCAGCAGTGCCGCAAAACGGCGCGCGCTCCGAGGTGCAGGGGGCTGCTTCTGGGAGTTCTCCTACAGTTATTCGCCATCAGATTGTTGTCGTCGGGGGAGGGGCAGCCGGCATCAGTGCAGCCGCCCAGTTGCTGGAGCGCCAGCGCAACCTCGACATTGCCATCATCGAGCCCTCCGACAAGCACTACTACCAGCCCGGCTGGACGCTGGTGGGCGGGGGCATTGCGCCGCTGGCCAAGTTTGTTCGCGATGAAAAAACCGTCATCCCCAGGGGAGCCAAGTGGATCCAGGCGCGGGTGGCCGAGCTGGATCCGGATCACAACCGCGTCATCACCGAGGCCGGCCAAGTTATCGAATACGACTACCTCATCATGGCCCCCGGGATCCAAATTGACTGGCACCTGATCGAGGGTCTGCCGGAAGCATTGGGCAAGGGCGGCGTGACCAGCAATTACTCCAAAGACTACGCCCCCTACACCTGGGAGACCATCCGCAACTTCCAGGGGGGCACAGCCATCTTCACCCACCCCGCCACTCCCATCAAGTGCGGCGGCGCGCCCCAGAAAATCATGTACATGGCCGACGACGTCTTCAAGAGCAAAAGCGGCGTTGGGGTCAACACTAAAGTTCTCTTTTGCACCGCTGCTGCCACTCTTTTCCCTGTGCCAGAGTACAGCGCGGCCCTGGAGAAAGTGGTGGAGCGGCGCGGGATCCAGGTAAAGTTCAAGCACAACCTCAAGGCCATCCGGCCCGAGACGCAGGAGGCCATCTTTGAAGTCACCACCGACAAGGGCAAGGAAGAGGTAAGCCTGCACTACGACATGATCCACGTGGCCCCGCCCATGAGCGCCCCGGACTTTGTCAAGCGCAGCCCCCTCGCGGGACCTGGTGGCTGGGTGGAGGTGGACAAGTGGACGCTGCAACACCCCCGCTACCCCAACGTATTTGCTCTGGGGGATGCCTCTTCCCTACCGACTTCCAAGACGGCAGCCGCAGCCCGCAAGCAGGCGCCGGTGCTGGCGGAAAACCTCTTGGCGGCCATGCAGTCGAAGCCGCTGCCGGCCCGCTACGACGGCTACACCTGCTGCCCCCTGATCACCGGCTATAACTCCCTAATCATGGCGGAGTTTGCCTACGATGGGAAGCTCGCCCCTTCCTTCCCCCTGGATCCAACGCGGGAGCGCTACTCTATGTACCTGGCCAAGGTGCACCTCTTGCCTTGGCTGTACTGGAACCGCATGCTCAAGGGCAAGAAATTTGAGGCGGATATCTTCAAGCCCCTCAACAAGCTGGTGCATCGCTACTAGGGCTCTCCACCCCCCTCACCCCCAGCCCCTCTCCCCAAGGGAGAGGGGAGTTCTTTTACAGAGCTTGCTCGCTCTGCTGCTGTGTTGTCTTAGGTGTTACTGAGAAAGCTTGCTGGAAAAGCTACAAAGCATCTCTTAACGTTAACAACTTTTGAGATGTTCTCCTGGTCTCGGTGAAAGCTGAATAAGCTGAGGAGGAGAGTCTCACTCAAGGGCGTTGTTGCATGGGTTTCAGCGAGGGGGAGCTAGAGTATCTCCTTGATCTCCTTAAAAGGCGAGAGGAAGTCATACAGCAGGAGAGAGAGATTCAAGCCATTACTCAGTCTCCAAGAAATTGGCGGAAACGGGATATCTTGCGTCAAGCAAGAGAGTGGGGTTGGGAAATTATCCATCGTCGTGCCAGACATCACACGCAAGCCGTTCTCGGCAATTTGAGGGTTAGTATTCCCGGGCATGGCGACGGCGATTGCTTGGGGATAGGAATAGCTCATAAAGTGTTGAAGGAATTAGCAGAGCCTAAACTCAGAGAACTGCAGCTCCAAAGACAAGATTGCAGCGACTTACTTGTTAGCTTTCTACTGAGTAGGGGTATTAGCCTTAATTCTTTGCTTGAGTCAAATTTATTAATCGAGCAGATTGAGTCTCTGGAAGAGCAGAACCTAAAGCTTGAGCTTAAAATAGTCGAGACTGAGGAAGCAGCTTTAAGTTTGCTCACCGAGAAAGAGCTTGAAAATCAAAGGCTAGCCAATAGAATAAGAGAGCTTGCGGAAGAGCAGCTTCGAGTCCAGGAGATTGTCAGTCGTGCCATTTTAGATCTGAAGAGACTTAAGCATCTCTTTGACCAGCTTCAGAATGTGGTGGATCACCTTCCCATGCCAGGGGTTAGGAGCTTGCTGCAAAGTTACCTGAACAAGATCATGTCTATTTTTGAAACTAACCTGCCTTCTGCCGGTTCTAGAAAGTTGCTTCCGGAGAACGAGCAGGATATTTACTATCAAGAGAAGTTACCTCTGGAGGATAACCATGGGTCTCATCGAGAGTCTTGAAACGGCAATCGCCGCCTCGCGGCGCAATTATGCCGAGCTCCTTGAGTTGACAGGGCAACTTGTTGCTGAGAGACAACAGCAAGGTCAACGGAATTGGCTACGGCTGAATGCCAAGCCCTGGACAGCAGCGACCCTCAAAAAATCTTTTGCTTCCTTTGCAGCTGCTCGGGCTTACTTTGGCAAGCGCTACGGTGTGAAAGCAAGAGGGTGGAAAGCTCTAGCAGAGCAGGTCAATACCGTTGAGACAGCGCTGATTCACCTGGGGCTGGCTGTTCGTGAAGACCCTCGGGCAGCTTCCCTTTTGGAGAAAGGAGGGAGCGCCCAGCAATCCTCTCCAATTCCTTGAGGAAAGGTGCAGATACTCTCACCTTTTTTCGCCGTTTGCTATCCCAGGGAGAGAAGAGTTTTTTACAGGCAGGCTTTGAACTTTTTCAGTACCGCCCGATCCAGCATCAGCAGCGCCGCGCGTAAGCCACCTGAGTAGCCCCAGAAAAAGCCTACCGGCAGATGGCCCTTGGGCGCTTCCAAGTTGGTTTTGAGCTCCCCGTACTCCAGCCAGCGGCCCTGGATCTGCCAGCCCACTTTCTCTCCCATACACGCTTCGCGGGGCAAGGCCGAGAAGGATCTCGAGCTGAGCCCTCCCCTTTTCTCCGAGTCACACTCCTGCCAGAGCTGCTTCTGGACGGTAAAGCCAAAGCGTCCATGGCTGGCCTGCGTCCAAAGTTGGTCGATTAGCCGCAGCATCGGGCAGGGGAAAGCTTCAACATCCTTGGGATCGAAAAAGCCCACCTGGGAGCGCCCACTGAGTTTAAGCAGCAAAGCCGTCGTCCAGCGATCGGCTTCCCCCCACTGGCCGGCCTGCAGCCGATCCCACAGCCCTTGCAGGGCAGGAGCCGCTTCTCCCACCCAGTCGGGCCAGGAGGGGGTTGCAGGCAGGGATCCCTCTCGACCGACCCTAGGGAAAATTGGGGATCTGGAGCCTGCCTCCCTTTCTGCTGTGGCAGGGGTAGGGGGTGCCACCAGGCGCTCCAGCTCTTCTGCCGAGTGCTGGGCCAGGAGCTGCTCCAGCTCATCTTGAGGTTGCTGCTGGACCAGAAGCCGTTCCAGTTCCCGCAGCTCTTGAGTGCGGATGGCGGGCTCAAAGGTAGCTGGCTGCTTCTCTGCCGGCAGCAGAGCCAGCCACTCGGCTACCGTTTGCGGGCGATCCTCGGGGTGGAGAGCCATCCCTTTGAGGATGGCGGCCTCCACCTCTTCAGGAATACTGGGGTTGAGGCTGCGGGGAGGATCCAACTGACGGCCTGTAGCCCGCACCGGCGCGCACAAGGGCACCATCCCTGTCAGCAGGGTGTAGAGGGTGGCGGCCAAGGCGTAGACATCGGTGAAGGCGCCGCGGCGGCGCAGGCTGTCGTACTGCTCCAGGGGGGCGTAGCCATCGGTGCCATAGGAGGTGTGGCGTTGGATGAGCCCCTGCGTGTAAGTCCGCGCCAGGCCAAAGTCGATCAACACCGCCTGCCCAGATCCCTCCCGTACTAGGATGTTGGCCGGCTTCACATCGCGGTGCAGGATCCCCTGTTCGTGCAGGGCCATGAGGGCGGATCCCACCTCCCGCGTCAGGCGCAGGGCTTCCGGCAGAGGCAACGATCCCTTTTGGCGCAAAAGCTGGTGCAGAGTCTGGCCGCGGATGTACTCCATCACAATGCACCAGCGATCTTGCTCCCAGATCACCTCTTCCACCTTCACCACATGGGGATGGCGGCAGCGGGCCAGTTGTAGCGCCTCGTTCATGAAGTTTTGCTGGAAGCGGGGATAATCGGGATCCTCTCGGAGGCTGTCGTTCAAGACCTTGATAACCACATAGTCAGCACGGACACTATCCCAGGCGCGGTAGGTGATGCCGAAGCCCCCTTCCCCCAAAACAGCCTCGATGCGGTAGCGCCCCCCCTGCAATTTCTCGCCAACTGCCCACGCCATGCCACCCCCCTAGGGCTCTGCCGTTTCCAG
>NZ_JANSIV010000175.1:0-14940 GCF_047502705.1 Synechococcus sp. H70.1 | reverse complement strand
ACGATTTCGCAGCCCAACTGGAATCCCTCCTGGGCGATCTCGAGGTTGCCCCCCAGGCCTCGGCAGCAGCGCCGGCGCCTTCTCCCCCCGCTGTCGCCACTGCCCCGGCACCCCCCGCTCCGGCAGCAGCCGCCCCCCCGACAGCGGCTACCCCAGCCCCACCGACCCCACGGCGATCTGCCCTCAGCACCCCTGTGATGCGGGTGGAGGTGCGCCACCTCGACTTCATCAACAACTTGGTGGGAGAGCTGGTGGTTATTCGCAACAGCATAGAGCAAAACCAAACTCGCCTGCGCCAGTTTCTCGAGAGCCTACTGGCCCGGGTGCAACAGCTAGGGGAGCTGGGCCAGCGCATGCGGGATCAGTACGACCGCTCGTTGCTGGAAGCGGCGCTGTTCTCCAGCCGCAGCAGCCCAGTAACAGTGGAGTTAGGCCGGAACGGCGAGAGATCCAGCCGTGCAAGAGTGGGCCATTCCATAGGGCAGGAGTTCGACAAGCTGGAGATGGACCAGTTTACGGCCTTCCACGCCCTGGCGCAGGAGATCATCGAGCTCATTGTGCGGGTGCGCGAGTCTTCCTCCGACATCGAGTTTGCGGTGGACGAGGCAGAGCAGATCACCCGCCAATTCCGGCAGGTCACCAGCCAGCTGCAAGAGGGCCTGAACCGGGCGCGCATGGTGCCTTTTGCGCAAATTGCCGACCGGCTGCCCCGGGCTGTTCGTGACCTCTCCCTCAAAACAGGTAAGCAGGCCAGCCTGGTGGTGGAAGGCCGCGACACCCTCATCGACAAAGCCATCCTGGAAGAGCTTTCCGACCCGGTGACTCACCTGGTAAACAACGCCCTAGTGCACGGGATCGAGCCTCCTGAGGAGCGGCGCCGCTTGGGCAAGCCCCCAGAGGGCAAGATCACAGTCAGGGCCTTCTATCAGGGCAACCAAGCCATCCTTGTTGTCTCTGACGACGGGGCTGGCATCCCCGTGGAGAAAGTCAAGGCCAAGGCGCAAAAGCTGGGGCTGCTGTCGGAGCAGGCAACCGAAGACGAAGTATTCAACGTTCTCTTCCACCCCGGCTTTAGCAGCCGTGAGGCCAGCGAAGTGGACGATCTGGCGGGGCGAGGGGTTGGCTTAGATGTGGTGCGGCGCAACATCACCAAGCTGCGGGGCAGCATCCAAGTGGATTCTGTGCGCGGCAAGGGTACCACCTTCACCATTCGCCTCCCCCTCACCCTGAGCATTTCCAAGGCGATGGTGTGTGTCAGCGACAAGGCCCTGATTGCCTTCCCCCTCGACGGGGTCGAAGAGATGCTGGATGTTCCCGTCGACGAGGTGCAGTTGGATGAGCAGGGGCGACCCACCATTCCCTGGCGGGATCAGCGTCTTCCCTTCCAGCCCCTCTCCAGCTTGTTGTCCTACAGCCGTAGCCATAGCCGCAGCCGCTCGGAGGTCTATAGCATTACCCAAGAGGAGGGCATCCTGCCCATCGTTGTCCTCCACAGTGCTGGCCAGTACTTGGCCCTGCAGGTGGACAGCTTTGTCGAGGAGCAGGAGATCGTGATCAAGCAGCTGCGCGGGCCTGTGCCCAAACCTCCTGGCATTTCTGGGGCAACGGTGCTGGGCAATGGCCGCGTGCTGCCAATTGCCGATGTCCTGGAGCTGATGGACATGGCCCAAGGCCGCCGTCGCGAGCTCGTCCGCCTCTGGTTAGACCGTCGGGCCGAGGAGCCGCAGGCTGAGGAAACCCATCAAACCACGGTGCTCATTGTGGACGACTCGATTGCGGTGCGGGAGCTGCTCTCTATGTCCTTCCAAAAGGTGGGCTACCGGGTGGAGCAAGCCCGCGACGGTCAGGACGCCTGGGAAAAGCTTCGCGGTGGCTTGCGCTGCGATCTCATCTTCTGCGACATTGAGATGCCGCGCATGGACGGCCTGGAGCTGCTCTCCCGCATACGGGCAGACAGCAACCTCAAGCATATTCCGGTAGCTATGCTTACCTCGCGGGGGGCAGAACGGCACCGGCAGACAGCCCGGGAGCTGGGAGCAACTGCTTACTTTACCAAGCCCTACCTGGAGGAGGAGCTGCTCAGCGCTGCCGCCCGCATGCTGCAAGGGGAGTACTTGTTAGCCCCCAAGCCGACCTCCTGAGTGGACAACTCCCCAGTCCTCCCTAGCGGGGAGGGCTGGGATCCAACAACCAGAGCCAGCCTATACCCTGAGCTGCGGGCTGGAGACCTCAAGTTCTTAGCCTATCGTCTTACGGAAGAGAGGAGCATGCAGTTGAGCAAGAGGATCTGGGGCCTTCTCCTGGCCAGCGGGTTTGCCCTTGGGGCTCCCTTGGCCAAGGAGGAGTTGAGGGCAGAGGTCAACAAGGGGGATCCCTCCGCCCACCTAGCTCATCAGCTCAGCCTTGGCCCTGCAGATGACTCTTTTGATCTGCGCTTTATCGACGCCATGATTTTGCACCACGAAGGGGCCGTGCTCATGGCGGAAGAGGCCCTGCAAAAGTCCCGGCGGCGGGAAATTCGTCAGTTGGCCAAAGCGATCCTGGCCACCCAGAGCCAAGAAATCAAGCAGATGCAAAGCTGGCGGCTGAACTGGTATCCGCAAGCTCCCCAGAATCCCGTCATGTGGCATGAGGGGATGGGCCACCAGATGGCGATGACGCCGGAGATGGCTGCTGCCGCACGCATGGCTACCGACCTGGGATCCGCTGACCCCAAGTTTGACCTGCGCTTTCTGGAAGCTATGATTCAGCACCACGAGGGGGCTCTCGCCATGGCCCAGGAGGCCCTGGAAAAATCCAAGCGCCCCGAGATCCGACAACTGGCAACAGCCATTGTTACCACCCAGCAGGCAGAGATTGAGCAAATGCGGGCCTGGCAACAGCGGTGGTCTCTGCAGTAGGGCTGCTGGGACAGTTGGCAAGCTTCAGCAGGGTCTGGGAAGATGAGGGGAGGCGAGCAAGGTCGGCTCCTGCTGCTGTCCCCAGTACCCAAGGGATTCTCCTGCATTGCCAATGGCCCTAGAGCTGCCCTCCCTGCCTCAACACCTGGATTTGCTCCCACCGGTTCGCCAAAACCCAGGATCCCGAGGGTTGGCGGGGTTAACCGTTTTGCTGCTGTGCTTGGGATCTCCCAACCGCTGGCTGCACTGGTTTCCGGGAGCGCTGCTGGGGCTGGCGCCCCTGTTTCACCTTTGCGAACAACGACAGGGGTGGAGGCGCTGGCGTTTGGCCTATGGCCTGTGGTTGTGCGTGTGCCTGTACGCCTTCTGGGTAGATCCCTTCTCCCTTCAGGTGCTCAGCGCTTGGGAGATCCTGGGGGGAGCAGTGGTGGCCCCCCTGATCCCTCTGTTTTTCACAACGGCCACAGTCTTAAGTTTGCAGCTGAGCCAGCCACTTCCCCCCTGGGCCCGTCCCCTAGGCCTAGCCACGGTCTGGACGGGCTTGGATGGGCTGTTGGGCTTGCTCTGGTGGCCGATCCCCTTTCATTGGGGATCCCTGCTCTTTGACTGGCCCCTTGGGATCCAAATTGCCGATCTCACTGGGATTTGGGGAGTGACCTTTTTTGCCGTGTTCGTCAACGGCGTGGTTTGGCAGCTGGCCGAGCAGCTCTGCCGCCAGTGGCGGGCGGAGGGATCTTTAAGGGGGGCACTTGGCTCGGGGGCCAAGAACCCAGATATCTGGCCCACGCTGGTCTGCGGCTTAGGTGTAGGGGGGCTGGTCCTAGCCTACGGCAGCCTGCGGCTGGCCTACTTTGATGCCTTGGCGGCGGAAGGGGCTCCCAGCTTTCGCGTGGGGGCGGTGCAGCAGGTGGCCTGGCTGGAGGCGGATCGCAGTTGGGACTACCGCAGCGAGCGCTACCGGGAGCTGCATCAGCTTTCGGCCCAGGCGGTGGCCGAGGGGGCGCAGTTGGTGATCTGGCCGGAAGGAGCCCTGCGGGCCCGATTACTGAACACCCCCCTGCAACCCTATGTGATTGAGCCAATGCAGGTCATCCTCCCTGCAGAAGGGGCCTTGATTACGGGAGCCACGGAGCCGGATCCCCGCACAGCCCACCTGCCGGAGGAGGAGCAACGGTTTTTCAACACCGCCCTCCTCTTTGACGCCCGGGGCCAAGTGCTGGATTGGTTTGGCAAGCAGTGGATCTTCCCCTACTTTGAGTCAGGGCGCTACGTGCCCTCCCCCGATGGCTATCGGCCACTGGCGGGAGGAGAGCTGTTTGGGCCTTTGGGGGTGATGATCTGCCTGGAGAGCGTTCTGCCTGCCCCCAGCCGAGCTCTGACCCGCGCGGGAGCCGAGTCCTTGATTGTCATCTCGGACGATAGCTGGTTTGGCAACAGCCACTGGCCGCTGCTCCACGGGCGGCTCTCGGTTTTCCGGGCGGTTGAAAACCGGCGCAGCGTGGTCTTCGTCAACAACACCGGCGGCAATCTAGTGGTGGATCCCTCCGGTCGAATGCAACGGGTGGGCCCGATTTTTCAGCGCGGGGTGGTCAGCGGAGAGGTCAGGCGGCAATCTCAGGTCACCTTCTACACGCGCACGGGGGATTGGCTGGCTTGGCTGACCTTGGGTCTCTCTTTGGGATTGGGGTACTGGGGATCCCAAGTTAGGCCAGGATGCGCTAAAATCCCCAGGTAGAGTAAAAGCCTTCCTTGCTGATGTAGCTCAGTCGGTAGAGCAGCTCACTCGTAATGAGCAGGTCATCGGTTCGAGTCCGATCATCAGCTTCCCAGGCTGCCTTAGCTTGAGGGAGATCTTTGGGGTGGGAGGGGGATAGCTAGAAGAGTCGTGGACTACCCCCTTATCCCCCAGGCTAAGGGGCAGGTTTATCTTCCCGGCCCCGGTTTTTGGCAATGGCAATTCCTTTTCCTTGGCCCTACCGCACCCCCGGCATCCCAGACTCTGCCTTTGAGCGGATCCCAGGGATCCCCATGAGCCCTCGTGAGGTGCGGGTGCTGGTGCTGAGCCAGTTGCGCCTCGGGGAAGACCACTGCTTGTGGGATATTGGTGCCGGGACAGGCACCATTGCCATCGAGGCGGCCGTGCTTTGCCCTCAGGCTTGCGTAATTGCCATTGAACGAGATGCCGAGGTGGTCAGCCTCATCGAGAGCAACTGCGAGAAATTCGGCCTCCGCAATGTGCGGGTTATCCAAGGTACTGCCCCCGAGTGTCTGCATCAGCTTTCCCCCCCACCCGATCGCATCTGCATTGAGGGAGGCCATCCCCTCCGCCAGATCCTGGAGGTTGCTTGGCACTATCTCAAACCCAACGGCCGCGTCGTGGCCACCACTAACTCGCTGGAAGATCTCTACGGCCTCTCCGCCGGCCTAGCAGCTGTGGGAGCCCATCATGTTGAAGTTATCCAGGCAGGAGTGAACCGTCTGGAACCGCGAGGCCGCACCCAGCTGTTGCTGGCTCTGGATCCCACCTTTGTGTTAAGTGGAGAGAAAGGCTCTAAATAGTCTGAGAGGATTCTTTTCTAATTCTTGCAAAAGTTTTTCTACAGCAATAGAGCTAGACCAGGCTGAGCTATTAGAAAAATGCAAACCTTAAACTATACCAATGTTTCTGGCTCCAAGGATCTAATTTGCTCCTATACCATAGACGGAGAGCTGGGCAGGGCTATGGATAGATTTCACACTCCCTTTCCGGAGTCGCAGGCAGTAAGGCTGCGGCAACTGTTGATTCGAGAACGCTGGCCGGAGATGCTCAAGGGCTGCCGCGCCTGCATTCACTGGGATGATCTTAAGCGACCCGAGTGCTGCGGCGACTGTGGCATTGGCGATCGCCGCCGACAGGAGGTGAAGAATCACTCTTCAGGCATCTAGGTCAAGCCAATGACCAGGGCAAAATTCCATCCCAGGGGTTACTTTTGCCCAACTACCCTGGACCAGGGAAGGGAAGAAGAAGCTAACGGGCCGGCGGGGCTTCCTAGGCTTACAGCGCAGAAGGATCCCAGTAAACCCTAGTCGCTCCGGGATCCCAGAGAAGACAAACTACTGCACCGATCCCTACACATTTCTCCACATTCTGCAGCTGTTGTTAGGAATTGAGGTAGAGTACTCCCAGAGAATTCCTGCGATTGTCTGCCTCTTCGGGAGGGCAAAGGATGAAGGTGGGAGATCGAGTACGGGTGCGCACCAGCGTGATTGTCTATCACCACCCGGAACATCGCAATCAACCGTTTGACCTCAAGGGCATGGAGGGAGAAGTAATAGCTGTAATCCGGGACTGGAATGGTCGTCCCGTCAGCGCCAACTTTCCCTTTCAGGTGCAGTTTGGTAACAAGTTCCGCGCCCACCTGCAGGCGGAGGAACTGGAGCTGATCAAGGCGGCCCCCTCTCCGGAAACGGCTGCCTAAGGAAGACCTAGCAGGGTGCGGTTGGTTTCCAAAATTGGCTGGATCAAAGCAAACTCCGCAGGGGTGAGGTACTTGGCAATTACCTCCTGCAGGAGGCGGTAAGTAGCCTCGCAACTGCGCTGCGTACGGAAGGCCCGCATCAAGGTCTGAAACCAGTAGAGGAATCGCTCCTTGTAGCGTTGCTCATCGTCCAAAAGCATGGCCAAGGCCGAAAGGCGCAAGACCCGGACCGTGTCTGCTTTCCACTTGTTGCGGAAGTCTTCTACCCCCCGCATGAGCAAATAGGGATCCAAAGCGCGCAGCTTGGCCTCCACCTCGCTGATGATCTGGGCTTCTGCCTCCTGAATTTTGCGGTAGGCGCTCAGCCGCAACTCGAAAGAGGCTAGGTAGGCCTCCATGAACTGCACCTCCTCGTCGCGGAGATAGCGACCGTCGGCGGCTAGGCTTAGTTGGCGCAGCTGAGTCAGCATAGGGATAGATCAGGAGGAGGAGGGCATCTGCCTGCTTCTGATTCTAGCGGCAAGTCTAGCCTCAGAAGGTGCGCCATTCTTTGGATGCTTGGCTTTTAGCCATCTCCTATTTCCGCTGGCTTCTCAGCTAGGTTAATATTGGTTAATAGTTCGCCGGTGGGCCCCAGGCACCATTGGATAAGAAGCACCTTTTGGGAGGAAACACTTCCGTGAGTCAGAAAGGTAAAAACAAAAAATGGCGGAGTGCGGGCTTGTATGCCTTGCTGGCCATCGTCTTGATCTCCCTGGCCACAACCTTCTTCGGCAGCCGCCCGGCTGAGCGCTTGGAGATCAGCTACTCCGACCTGATGAGCCGTGTGGAACGGGGTGAAGTCAGCAAGGTTTTGGTTGAGGTTGCCCCCGATGGTCGCCAAATTGCCATTGCCGAGGCGGAGATCAACAATCGCGCTACTCGAGTGCAGGTCAATCTCCCCCCCCTCACTCCTGACTTTGAAAACACCTTGGTTGCCAAGGGAGTAGAACTGGCAGTGCGCCCTGTTCAAGATGAGGGTTTGCTGGGGCGCCTTTTTAGCACCTTCTTTCTGCCTATTTTGCTGCTGCTGGGTCTATTTTTCCTGCTACGGCGAGCCCAAAACGGCCCTGGCAGTCAAGCGCTTAACTTCGGTAAGTCCAGGGCGCGGGTGCAGATGGAGCCGAAAACCCAGGTTACCTTCAACGATGTGGCGGGGGTAGACCAGGCCAAGCTGGAGCTGGCGGAGGTGGTGGACTTTTTGAAAAACCCTGAGCGCTACAACGCTCTTGGGGCAAGGATCCCTCGCGGAGTGCTGCTGGTTGGCCCTCCAGGCACCGGTAAAACTCTCTTGGCCCGCGCTGTGGCCGGGGAGGCAGGGGTGCCTTTCTTCTCCATTTCCGGCTCCGAGTTTGTGGAGATGTTTGTGGGAGTGGGGGCCTCGCGAGTGCGGGATCTGTTCGAGCAGGCCAAGCAAAATGCCCCCTGCATTGTCTTCATCGACGAGATTGATGCCGTTGGTCGGCAGCGGGGAGCTGGCTTGGGAGGTGGCAACGACGAGCGGGAGCAAACTCTCAACCAGCTGCTGACGGAGATGGATGGCTTTGAGGGTAACTCCGGTGTCATTGTTATTGCAGCTACCAACCGTCCCGATGTGTTGGACGCGGCGCTACTGCGACCGGGGCGTTTTGACCGCCAAGTAACAGTGGATCGCCCTGACTTCCAGGGCCGCCTGGAGATCCTCAAGGTGCACGCCCGCGGCAAAACCCTGGCGGCCGATGTGGATTTGGAGAAGTTAGCCCGCCGTACCCCTGGGTTTACCGGTGCGGATTTGGCCAACCTACTCAACGAGGCAGCCATCTTGGCAGCCCGCCGCAACCTTACTGAGATCTCAATGGACGAGATCAATGATGCGGTGGAGCGGGTACTGGCCGGCCCAGAGAAGAAAGATCGGCTCATGAGCGAGCGGCGCAAGGAGCTGGTGGCCTACCACGAGGCGGGCCACGCCTTGGTGGGATCCCTTCTGCCCAACTACGATCCCATCCAGAAGGTCACCATCATCCCCCGCGGCCAGGCGGGCGGCCTTACCTGGTTTGTGCCCAACGATGACGATATGGGCCTGACTACCCGTGCCCATCTGAAAAACATGATGACTGTCGCCCTGGGCGGACGGGCAGCCGAAGAGGTGGTTTATGGGGAGGCGGAGGTAACCACGGGGGCAGCTAGCGACCTGCAGCAGGTAGCTCGTATTGCCCGTAACATGGTGACTCGCTTTGGCATGAGTGACCGCCTGGGCAATGTAGCCCTGGGCCGCCAGTACGCCAACATCTTCCTGGGCCGCGAGATTGCTGCCGAGCGGGATTTCTCCGAGGAGACAGCCGCCCTCATCGACGAGGAAGTGCGGCGCCTGGTTAACGAAGCCTACCAGCGGGCTATCTATCTCATCCGGGAAAACCGCGCCCTCCTGGATCGCATTGCCCGCCGTCTGGTGGAGGCCGAAACCATTGACGGGGAAGAGCTGCAGGCACTCATCGATAGCTCCGAAGTGGTGATGCTGCCGCCGGAGGAGGAGCCAGAGCCCCTGAATCTTCCTGTAACCGTCAACGCCAGCGTCTAGTTTCCAGGGATCCCTGCCTTTTCCCCTAAGGAGGGTAGGGATCCTTCCCCTCTGGGAGAGGGGGTGGGGGACTCTAACTGACCCCAGAACTTGACCAAGTCCGGCTTACCTCTACTTCCAGGGGCTGAGGCTCGTAGATTTTCAACACGTACTCGGCCACCATGCGGTCGGTGTTGAAAACCGGGTTGAGGGTGCGGATCGCCTCCTTCATGCGGGCAACCCAGCGGCGGGGGATCCCTTTTTCATCCCGGTCGTAGAACATCGGGATAATTTCGTGCTCCAACACATCGTAGAGGGAGTTGGCGTCCAGATCGTCTTGGGTGGCTGGATCCAAGCCTTCGATCTCTTGGCCGATGGCCCAGCCGTTGCGACCGTTGTAGCCTTCGGGCCACCAACCATCCAAAACAGAGAGGTTGAGCCCCCCGTTGAAGCCCACTTTTTGCCCGGAGGTGCCAGAGGCCTCCAGAGGACGGCGCGGGGTGTTGAGCCACAGGTCCACCCCTTGGACCAAGTTGCGGCTGACGTAGGCATCGTAGTTCTCAATAAAGGCGACCCGGTGAGCTACCTCAGGTCGATTTGACCATTCCACCACCCGTTGGATTAGGCGTTTGCCTTCTTCATCGCGCGGGTGAGCCTTGCCGGCAAAGATAATCTGCACGGGGTACTCTTTGTTGGTAAAGATGCGGGTAATGCGCTCCAAATTCCGCAAGATGAGGTCTCCTCGCTTGTAGGTGCTAAAGCGCCGGGCAAACCCTATTGTCAGAATCTTGGGATCCAGCAACTGGTTGACGGCCTGAAGACGTTCGTTACTTTCGCCGCGATTGCGCCGCGCCCGCAACACCCGGTGACGGGTAAAAGCCACCAACCGCTCCCGCAGGGCTTCTTTGCACTGCCATAGTTCCTCATCAGGGATCTCCTCCACCTTGGCCCACAGGTTGGGATCAGAGACCCGCTCCGGCCAGTCGGGGCCCAAGTAGCGGTCGTAGAGGTTCCAAAAAAGAGGAGCAACCCAGGTGCGGGCGTGCACCCCATTGGTGATGGAGTCGATGGGGACCTCCTCCACCGAGCGCTCGGGATAGAGCACATGCCACATCTGGCGAGAGACACGCCCGTGTAACTTACTCACGCCGTTGGCCGCCCGCGCATACCGCAAAGCCAGCACCGTCATGTTAAAAGGCTCCCAGGGATCCCTGCTATGGCGGGCCCCCAAAGCCAAAAATTGCTCCCGCGTCAGCCCCAGTTGCGGCCAGAAAGAGGCAAAGAAGGCATCCATCTCATTGGGGCTGAAGGCATCGTGCCCCGCCGGCACCGGCGTGTGGGTGGTGAATACACACTTTTCCCGCACCTTGGCCTCTGCCGCCTCAAAAGGCGTGCCCCGGGCCACCTCTTCCCGCAGCAGCTCCAAAGTCAAGAAGGCGGAGTGCCCCTCGTTCATGTGGTAGACCATGGGATCCAAGCCCAGCTGACGCAGCAGCCGTACCCCGCCAATGCCGAGGACAAACTCCTGAGCAATGCGCGTGTCAGTGCTGCCGCCGTAGAGGTGGGCGGTGATCCAGCGGTCAATGGGATCGTTCTCTGGCAGGTTGGTGTCTAACAGAAAGAGGGGCACCCGGCCCACGTCTGCCCGCCAGGCGCGCACCTTGACTAGCCGCTGTCGCATCACTAGCTCCACCAGCAGGGGACTGCCATCTGGCTGCCGCACCAGCGTCAGGGGCAGGGAGTCGAAATCGCAATCTTCGTAGAGCTCCCCTTGCCAGCCGCTCATGTCTAGGCGCTGCTGAAAATAGCCTTGACGGTAGAGCAATCCCACGCCCACCAGTGGCACCCCCAGATCCGAGGCGGATTTGAGGTGATCGGCAGCCAGCATGCCCAGGCCACCAGAGTAGATTGGCAAAGATTCGTGTAGACCGTACTCAGCGCAGAAGTAGGCGATGGGGCGCCGCCAGTCGTAGGTTTTCATGGTGCGCTTGGCCCAGGTGTCCTCAGCTGCCATGTACTTGCGATAGGCCTGCACCATCCGATTGAGGGTGTTGAGATAGTTGACATCAGTGGCCAAAGCGGCCAAGCGCAAGTAGGAAACCTCCTCCAGCATGCGTACTGGATTGTGGGAGGTTTTTTCCCACAGGGCGGGATCCATTTCTCGAAAAATGGTGAGGTGATCTGGGTTCCAAGTCCACCAGTAGTTGCGGGCAATCTCGCACAAGGGGGTAAGTGCCTGCGGCAGCGCCGGGCAACGTTCAGGAAAAGCAGAGGTTAAGGCGGCAAGGGACATAGGACAGATACCTGGGTCGGAAGGGAGAGTCTTAAAAAAGAGGTGGCAAACCCCCGCACCTTAATTCTTGGGGGTTTTGGCGGAAGGATTCAGGGCTCTACGTCTGCACTAGAGGCCACCCAATTTCTTTCCAATCTTGCCACAGCAGCGCAGGGCCAAAGGGTTAAACTCCGAACAATTCCTCTCCGTAGAGGAGCTCCCCCTTGAACTTCAGTGCCCCTCCAGCACAGCTAGGCTGGTGTTGCGGTAGTAGTGGCTGAGGATCTGCTGGTAGGAATAGTTTTGGCTGGCCAAGGCGGCGGCTCCCCACTGGCTCATGCCTACTCCGTGGCCGTAGCCGCGCCCCTGGATCTCGAAGAAAGCCGGGAAGGTTGCTGCAGCAGGGGTCAGGCTGGCTGTGGCGGTCGTCTCCCCGCGGGGGCTAATGGCAATCCTCGTGCTGCGCAACCCCAGAGCCTTGCGAAACTCTTTGCCACTGATCTCCTTGCTACCCTGGGATCCCACTAGACGTAGGGTGATGGCCCGTCCCCAGGGGGAGCTGCGCAGGATCTCGATGGAGCGGATGGCCCCGATCCCAGCAGCCAACGGCTGGAGCTGCTGGGCAGAGATGGTAGCCGTCCAGCTAAACACGGGCGAGTGGTGATCGAAATCCGGCACCCCTTGCAAGTAAGGCCGCGCCTCCAGCCAAACATTGCCAGCATCCTCCGTGTGCCCGCCGCTGGAGGAGTGAAAAACAGCATTGATCACCTGCCCCTGGTGGATGAGAACCTGCCCAGCAGTCTCGCGGGCCGCCGCTTGGGTACGGTTGGATTCGGCAGCCACCCCTTTGTAAACCTGCCAATCGATGCCATTTCCCAAGTCGAAAGGCTGCTGGGAGCGACGGCTGCGGTGGTAGAGGGCGTAGGTGCGGGAGGCCACGGCTTGGGCTTTGAGGGCCTCCATCGGGAAACGGTGACCCATCTCGCTGCCCACCACACTGGAAACGTAGTCCTCCAAACCAACTTGATTGATGGCGGTGACCCCCCTCTCGCCGGGGACCAGCTCTACCCAGCCGCGGTACCAATTCTGGTCAATAAACACCAACCCCTCCGGCTCCGTGGGCTGGAGATAGAGGCGTTCTGCCTGGTGGCCGGCCACGCTCACTCCTGAGCCTACCCGGCTGGCCTGAAGAGGCTGCATGGCGGGAACCTCAGCCAGGAGCTGTCCTTGGGGATTCAGAAGGCGGGCCGGGGTAGAGCTGCCAAGCCTGACCTGCGGCTTGTTGACGGCAATGCCCACGCGCAACAGCACCCGCGCCTGAACTGGGAAGGTCAAGCAAAGCCAAGCCCAACCCAGAAGGCCAGCTAGCCAAGCCAGGGGAGCAGAAAACCGCTTTCTAGTCACAGCCCTAATCCTCCGCAATAGACTCCTCGGAAGCAGAAAAGTTGCCCGCAAAGCCAGCCAACCCGTTATGAGGGTATATCAAAAACTGCCTGCGGAGGCACCTCCTTAGCTGCTGGAGGTGCAGGGATGCCCTATCCTTGCAGAGTCAGAGTCGGGATTCAGACACCCCCGCAAAGGTGGGGTCTTGGCTGCACTCGGGTACAGCCCCAGGGTGGGACGTCCCGTGTCTGCTGGGGGAGGGACTCCAAGAAGATCCCCTTGAAGCGTTCGCAGAGCGTGGCGTAAGCCATTGAAGCCCGCACTCTATGCGCTAACAGAAGTGCAGGGGTAGGGTTTTCGCTCCCCAAACGAGATCCTTCGCCGGCGGCTAAACCACTCCTGTAACAGGCGACGACACTCGGCCTCGCAAACCCCGCCAATGACCTCTGGACAATGAAAGCTGGCAGCAGAAGCGGGCAAATTGAGGACGCTGCGCAGCGCGCCGGCCTTGGGATCATCGGCGCCGTAGATCACCTGGGCCAGCCGCGCTTGGCTGATTGCCCCCGCGCACATGGGGCAGGGCTCCAGGGTCACGTATAGCCGACAGCCTTGCAACTGCCAGTTGCCCAGGCGCTGCCCCGCCTGTCGCAGGGCCAAAATTTCCGCGTGGGCTGTGGGATCCCGATCCCGCTCCCGCCGGTTGCCGCTCAAAGCCAGCAGCTCTTCCCGTGGCCCAACCACCAGCGCTGCCACTGGCACCTCGCCCGCTTCTCCTGCCCGCTCGGCTTCTTGCAGGGCCAACTGCATCCAGGCGCGGTGGCGCTGCCACGGATTCCGCTCCAGCGGTGCTGAGGAATAGAGGTTACCGAGATCCCCGATCATCGCTAGGCCTTTGAGCCCTGCCTTGACGCGCAAAATTTGCTAGGTTGGGCACGTATCCCCTAAACCAGAGAATAGAATAGGCCAAGGGTAAGCCGGCTCTGCTTGTGCAAAAGTGGGTAGCGCCGGTCTTCTTGAGCCTCCTTGTTGCAGTGCTTTTCGGGCAATACGGCTTAGCGCTGGGAGGGATCATGACGCGGCTTCTACGGCAAACACTTCTGGCAATGGCTTTGTTTGGCGGCGGCGTTGCCTACGGGGTTTGGTTGTCCTCGCCAAGGGGGCAGGAATGGCTGCAGCAAACTCCTCTTGCCATCTGGACGCGGCAGGTCCACGAAGAAATGAGATCCCTTCTGCCTTCCTCGGTGTTCCGTCCCACGGCCGAAGATTCTGCTTCTCCTGCCGATGCCGTGCACCCCTCCAACTTTATTGCCGCTGTTGCCCAAAAGGTGGGACCGGCGGTGGTGCGGATTGACGCCACCCGCACCGTGGCCAGCCCCCTCGATCCCGAGCTGTTTAACCAGCCCCTGTTCCGCCACTTCTTTGGGGGACAAATCCCGCAACTGCCGCAAGAGTTTTATCAGGAAGGCACCGGATCCGGATTTATCATCGATGCCAACGGCCTGATCCTCACCAATGCCCATGTGGTGGAGGGCAGCGAGCGAGTGACGGTGCATCTGCTGGATGGACGCACCTTCGAAGGCAAGGTCAAAGGCTCAGACCCGGTGACGGACATCGCCGTGGTCCAGATCGAGGGCGAAAATTTGCCCACCGTTACCTTGGGCAACTCTGACCGGGTGCGGCCAGGAGATTGGGCCATCGCCATTGGCAACCCGCTGGGTCTGGACAACACTGTAACCGCCGGCATCATTAGTGCCGTTGGGCGCTCCTCCGGACAGATTGGAGCTGCCAACAAGCGGGTGACCTTCCTGCAAACGGATGCGGCCATCAACCCCGGCAACTCGGGCGGTCCCCTGCTGGATGCAGAAGGTCGTGTCATTGGGGTGAATACAGCTATTTTTCAGCGGGCCCAAGGGGTGGGCTTTGCCATTCCCATCAACCGCGCCATGGAAATTGCCGAGCGGTTGATCCGCGATGGTCGGGTGGACCACGCCTTCCTGGGCATCCGCATGATTACCCTCGATCCCGATTTGGTGGCGCGCCTCAACCGCGACCCAGGCCGGCCCACCCCACTGACGGTACAAGAAGGGGTGTTGATTGGGCAGGTGGTTCCCGGATCTCCCGCTGAGCAAGCTGGCCTGCAGAAAGGGGATGTCATTGTCGAGATTGATGGCCAACCCATCCGCGATGCCGAGCAGGTGCAGCAGTTGGTGGATGCTGCTGGCGTGGGCAAGACGCTGACGCTGCGAGTTATCCGCGACGGCGAGGTGCGTACCTTCCAAGTGAAAACGGGCGTGTTGCCACCAGACTTCTAGACGAATCCGTAGCAGGGATGTCTGGATACGGCAGAGCCCT
>NZ_JANSIV010000174.1:10403-15132 GCF_047502705.1 Synechococcus sp. H70.1 | reverse complement strand
TGCTCCCTAGAACCAGAATCAGTCAGAGGGTGCTATCCATCCCCACCGTATAGACCGTGGGGAATTCCGCACCTTACGTTAACCCAGGGCTGAGCTAGCGGCTAGGGGAGCAAAGAGCTGCTTTTGCCTGCTCGCTCAGCTGCTGTAAGGCGCTGAAGGTGGGAAGCGGGATCCCTTCTCCTTCCGCCAGCCAGAGCCAGTACTCGATGTTGCCAGCGGGACCACTGATGGGCGACCAGGTATAGCCCTGCACCTGCCAGCCGCGGGCCACCGCCGCCTGCATTACCGTCTGCAGCACGCGGGCATGGATGGCCGGATCCCGCACGACTCCCTTTTTGCCCACCTGGCCTCGGCCCGCCTCAAACTGGGGCTTGACCAGCAGCAGAGCCTCCCGCGGCGACCGCAACAGCTTCCACAAAGGATCCAACACCTTGGTTAGGGAAATAAAAGAGAGATCCACCACGGCCAGATCCGCCCAGCTGGGGGTGGGCACCTCAGTTCCGTAGAGATCGGCTGGCTGCAGATAGCGCAAGTTGGTTCTTTCCTTGAGAATCACCCGCGGGTCGCTTCGCAAAGACCAGGCCAACTGCCCATAGCCCACATCCACCCCATAGACCCGCTGGGCCCCCTGTTTGAGTAGGCAATCGGTAAAGCCCCCCGTGGAGATGCCCGCATCCAAACAAATACGGCCCTGCACCTGAACAGGAAAGGTCTGCAGCGCCCCCTGCAGCTTTTCTCCCCCCCGCGAGACAAAAGCAGGCTTGGACTGGATGTGGACCATGGGATCCCCGCTCACCCAGGCTCCAGCCTTCTCCGCCCGCACCCCATTGAGGAAAACTTCCCCTGCGAGGATGGCGCGCTGGGCCTGCTGGCGGGAAGAGAAATATCCCCGCTCCACCAACCAGCTATCCAGGCGCACCCGCTCGGCCATCTTGCTGCTGTTAACAGCTCCTACCCGATTTTCAATTTCTCAGGATAGGAGAGCGGGATCCCTCTCGACCAGATCTGGCTTGGCGCCAGCAGCAATGGGCGGGGGATTAGCCAAACCGTCCGCTCACGTATTCTTCTGTCTCGCGATTGGCGGGAGAGTTGAAGATCTTCTCGGTGCGGTCGAACTCTACTAGCCGCCCATAACGGAACCCTTCCTCGTCAACTTCAGTGTTGAAGAAAGCCGTGAAGTCGGACACACGCGCCGCCTGCTGCATGTTGTGGGTGACGATGATAATTGTGTAGCGACGCCCCAATTCCTTCATCAGCTCCTCAATGCGCAGCGTCGAAATGGGATCCAGGGAGGCACAGGGCTCGTCCATCAGGATCACTTCCGGCTGAATGGCCAAGGTGCGGGCAATGCAGAGGCGCTGCTGTTGTCCGCCGGAGAGGGAAAGGGCGCTCATCCTCAACTTATCTTTCACCTCATCCCAGAGAACAGCCTGGCGCAGCGTGCGCTCCACCAGCTCGTCTAGATCCCCCTGGTAGCCATTGATCCGTGGCCCAAAGGCAATGTTGTCGTAGATAGACTTGGGGAAGGGGTTGGGCTTCTGAAATACCAAGCCAACCCGCCGCCGCACCTCAGAGGGATCCACATCTGGGTCGTAGATATTTTTCCCGTGAAAAATGACCGAGCCTTCTACCCTTGCTCCCGGGATGAGATCGTTCATGCGATTAAAGCAGCGCAAGATGGTGCTCTTGCCGCAGCCTGAGGGGCCAATGAAGGCGGTGATGTGATTTTTCGGGATCTTCAGAGAAACCTGCTTAACCGCTAGGTGGGAGCCGTAGTAGACGCTCAAATCCCGCGTCTCTAGTTCAACCTCCAAACGGGTGGATTTCTCAGGAGAGCCGGATTTGCCAGAGAGTGGAGAGCGCATAGGAGTACCGAAGGAGATAACGTCACTGCAAAGCCTAGATTGAGTTAAAGCAACACGTGAGAGGGATTAGATGGTGATGGTTTCCTGCCGACGACTGACGATGAGCCGAAAACTGACCGTGGTGATCAACACCAAAATCACCAGAGCCAAAGCCCCTCCCCAGGCAATCTTCTGCTGGTTTTCAAAAGGAACGAGGGCAAAGTTGTAGATCAACACAGCCAGTGAAGCTACCGGTTTCAACAGACCGCTGGGCCAGAGGAAGCTAAACAAAGCAGTGAAGATCAGGGGCGCCGTCTCACCCGCAGCGCGGGCAATGGCCAACGTCACCCCCGTCAGGATCACCGGCAGAGCTGCCGGCAACACCACGCGAAACACCGTCTGCACTCGCGAAGCCCCCAGCGCATAGGCAGCAGCCCGCGTATCTGCCGGCACCAGGCGCAGCGCCTCTTCACAAGACAAAATGATGATGGGCAGGGTCAACACCGATAGAGCCACCCCGCCGGCGAGGGCAGAGAAAGTCTTGGTGGAGAGCACCAACACCCCGTAGGCAAACACCCCGGCAATGATAGAGGGAACCCCTGTCAACACCTTGATGATGAAGCGCAGAAAGGAAGCTATAGGTCTGTTCTGGCCAAACTCCGAGAGATAGATGGCAGCAAACAGTCCGATGGGGAAGGTGATGGCGATAGCAATCGACACCACAATAATTGTCCCCAGCACCGCGTTGCCAAATCCGCCCACCTGATCGCCGGGAGGAGGGGGAAGTTGGGTCAGCGCTTGCCAGTTCAAGCGCTCGATGCCTCTGGTGAAAACGTAGTAGAGGATGAGAGCCAGCACGAAAATGGCAAAGAGGCTGGAGACAACCGTCAGCGCTGTCATTCCTACATCCAGGAAGACGCGCCGCCAGGACTTTGCTCTGCGCTTGAACCAATTGCCTTGATCTACCGCCTGAACTTGCGTCGTCATGTTCCTCTACTCCCGCGAAGCTGTCAACGCGAACTTGACACGGCGTATCATCAGCTCCGCCGCAATGTTAACTACCAGAGTGATGGCCAACAAAATCAAGGCCACATACATGAGCGCTGCCACCTGCTCAGGGCCTGCTTCTGCAAACTCGTTGGCCAACAGGGCCGGGATGTTGCTAGCAGGAGCCAGGAGCGAGACGCTAATACCGCGGGCATTACCAATTAGCATCGCCACTGCCATCGTCTCCCCCAAGGCACGTCCCAAACCCAAAACCACCGCCCCTAGCATGCCGCCAATGGCCGCCGGCAGCACAACACCAAAGATGGCTTCCCAGCGAGTGGCCCCCATCGCATAGGCAGCCGCCCGCAACTCCGGCGGAACGGCCACCAGCACTTCCCTGGCAATGGCAGTGATGATGGGGATGATCATGATCCCCAAGACAACCCCTGCCGTCAGCATCCCCGGCCCCACCGGTGGCGTACTGAAAATGGGCAACCACCCGAAGTTCTGGAACAAGAACATCTGAATCGGGCGAAAGAAGGGAATGAAGATAAACAACCCCCAAATGCCGTAGACCACACTGGGAATGGCTGCCAGCAGCTCCACCACGATGATCAAGGCCGTGCGCAAAGACTTGGGCAAAAAGTCCTCACTCAAAAAGATGGAGATGCCGAAGCTAAAAGGAACGCCCACGATCAGGGCAATCAGAGAAGTCACCAGGGTGCCGTAGATCTGGGGCCAAGCGCCGTAGTTGTTCTCAACAGGATCCCAGGTGGTGCCCCAGAAAAAGCCCAGCCCGAACTTCTGAATGGCAGGTAGCGACTGGATCCCAATCTCCAGGGCAATCCACAACAGCAGCAAAGCCGAGAAAAAGACGGCAATCCGCGTTGCCCAGATGAACAACCAGTCGCGCCGGCGCTGGAAGACGGGCCGGGGCCGAAATAGAGAACTGCTCTCTGAAGAAAAAGTAGTGGTCATCTGCCGAGTAGGAGGTACCAACTTTTACGGCGTGATGTTTTCCAGAGCAGCCAGAGCTTTCTGCCGCGTTTCTTCCGGCAAGGGCACATAGCCCAGCGGCTCCGCGAAGGATTGCCCTTCCGTGAGGCCGTAGCGGAGAAACTCCTTGACAGCTTTGGAGGTTTCAGCTTTGGGGTAGACTTTGTAGGCCAAGATCCACGTGTAGCCCACAATGGGGTAGGAGTCTTCCCCGGCGGGATCCGGGTCAACCCCCAACAGCCGCTCGTCAAGCTTGATTCTGGCCAGTGCCGCCTGCTCCGTCTCAACTTTGGGGGTGACGAACTTGCCCGACCGGTTTTCCAGGCGAGCGATGTTCAGGTTGTTGAGCTTGGCGAAGCCGAACTCCACATAGCCAATCGCGCCAGGGATCTGCTTAATCTGCTCGGAAACGCCTTCGTTACCGCGAGCTCCCACCCCGGTTGGCCAGTTCACGGAAGAGCCACGACCCACCTTTTGCCGCCATTCCGGGCTAATGGCGTTGAGGTGGGTGGTAAAGATGTCGGTGGTGCCGCTGCCGTCGGAGCGGTGCACAACGGTAATCGGCAAATCCGGGAAAGTCACCCCTGGATTAAGGCCGGCTAGCAGCGGATCGTTCCAGTTTTTAATTTTGCCCAAGAAGATATTTACCAGCGCTAGGCGAGAGAGGCGAATTTCGGGACCCACGCCGGGGATGTTGTAGGCTGCCACCACTGCCCCCCCCACCATCGGCACGGCCACCATGCCCTTGGGAGGGTTGGCTTCACTCTCGATCTGGCTGATCTCTTCGGGACGCGGCACACTGTCGCTGGCGCCGAAATCGACAGTGCGAGCCACAAATTGCCGCCGCCCGGCACCGCTCCCCACCGACTGATAGTTGACTTGGATGTTGGGGTTTTTCTTGC
>NZ_JANSIV010000174.1:0-10303 GCF_047502705.1 Synechococcus sp. H70.1 | reverse complement strand
CCGGCACCGCTCCCCACCGACTGATAGTTGACTTGGATGTTGGGGTTTTTCTTGCTGAATTCTTGAGCCCAAGTTTGGTAGAGGGGAGCCGGGAAAGTAGCCCCCGCGCCGTTGATGGTTACAGTCTGCTGAGCAAATACCCGCTGCCAATTTGCCTGGCTGACCGCAAACCCAGCAACCGTGGCAGAGACAGACTTCAGGAAGGAACGACGTCCCAAGGAGCGCGGCATCAACATACAGAAGTCTCCCAGATGAAGATGGTGTCTCGATCCAACTCTGAGTGCTCTAACCTCAGAGCCTGCTCAAGCCGGGCTGATCTCAAAAAAACCAGGGATCCCGTTCAAGACCCTTGCCACTCTGGTTCTTATCGTTAATGTAATATAACGTTCATCCTTTTTAGTTAACGTGAGGTTAAAATCAGGTTATTTCTGTCTGTAGCTAGTCTCCCTTGTCGCTCTTTCCAGGGATCCCTTGCAGGGGAGAATACCCTCGATCGAGGAAACGCGGCGTGAAGACCCCTGGATTCAAGGGCCTACGGCTGGGCTCTGGGGCCGGCTGAGTTTTCCGAGCTCTTTGGGCTGACATCAGCTTGGCAAATGCTTAGAATGGAAGGCTGGCGAGAAAATTCAGTGCTTTCCTCCATGGCTAAACGTAACGTGCAGGTTATGCTGCGCCAGGCGATCCCGGGCTTGGGCAGCCCAGGGGAGGTGGTGAGTGTCAAGCCTGGCTATGCCCGCAACTACCTTTTCCCGCGGCAGATGGCGGTGCGGCTTACGCCTGGGCTTCTCAAGGAGCAGCAGATGCGTCGGGAGCAGGAAGCTGCCCGCAAATTGGCGGAGAAGCAACAGGCGGAAAACTACAAGAAGGCTTTGGAGACCATCGGTCGCTTTGTCATCCGCAAGAAAGTGGGCGAAAAGGATTTGCTCTTCGGGCAAGTGACCACCACCGACATTGCCGAGGTGGTGCTGGCCACCAGCGGCCTGGATATCGACCGCCGCAACATTCTGCTCAACGAGGAGATCAAGAAAACCGGGGTTTACCTGGTGCAAGTGAAGCTGCACCCAGAAGTAACAGCCACGCTACGCATTCAGGTCACGCCTGAGTGAGAGAGAAATCCCAGGGGGCAATGGGAGATAGCAAGTAAAGCTTGGCCTGGCCGCTTAAGGTGCTTGGCCAAGCAGCTGGCGAGTGTGGAGCTGGGTTGGTTTTTCTATCCTGGCTGGTGGTGATTGGCGATTACGACCTGACAGGTGGGGATCGACTTCCGCCGCAGAACGTAGAAGCTGAGGAGGAGATCCTGGGGGGCATTCTCCTCGATCCCGAGGCAATGGCGCGGGTAGCGGAGTTCCTGCGTCCCGAGATGTTTTACCTCTCGGCCCACCAGGAGATTTATCGAGCTGCCCTGCACCTGCACAGCCAAGGCCAACCCACCGACCTAATGACGGTTTCTGCCTGGTTGGCAGATCACCACCTCCTCGAGCGAGTGGGCGGGACGGCGGCAATTCGTCGCCTGGTGGAGCAGACAGTTAGCAGTGTCAACATTGACCAGTACGCCCGCCTGGTGGTGGACAAGTACATGCGCCGCCGGCTGATTCAAGTCAGCAGCAACTTGGCGCGTCTGGCCTACGACACTAGCCAGCCCCTCTCTCAGCTCCTGGATCGGGCTGAGCAGGAGGTGTTCAGCCTCACCCAGGAGCGAGTGCAGCGCAGCCTTGTTCCGGCCTCGGAAGTTTTGGTGAGCCTCTTCTCCGATTTGGAGGAGAAATTCCAAAGTGGGGCCCAGTTCCCCGGGATCCCGACCAAATTCATTGACCTCGACAACCTAACCCAGGGCTTGCAGCGGTCGGATCTGGTCATCCTAGCCGGCCGTCCCTCGATGGGAAAAACCAGCCTGGCCCTTAATATTGCCCAAAATGTGGCTGCCTACGTCAAGCAACCGGTAGCCATCTTCAGCCTAGAGATGTCGCGGGAGCAGCTGGTGCAGAGGCTTCTAGCCAGCGAAGCCCGCATTGAGAGCAGTCGTCTGCGCTCAGGGCGCATCAGTGAAAACGAGTGGCAGCGCCTGGGTCAAGCCATTGGCTTTTTGTCACAACTGCCTTTGTTTATCGACGACACACCCAATTGCACTGTTACAGAAATTCGCTCCAAGGCGCGGCGTCTGCAGGTGGAGCAAGGGGGGACATTGGGACTGGTGTTGATCGACTACTTGCAGTTAATCCAGGGATCAGAGTCCGACAACCGGGTGCAGGAGTTGTCGCGCATTACCCGCGGCCTCAAGGCGCTAGCCAAAGAGCTGAGGGTGCCGGTGCTGGTGCTGTCTCAGCTTAGCCGGGCGGTGGAGTCCCGCTCGGACAAGCGGCCGCAGCTAGCAGATTTGCGAGAGTCGGGTTGCCTGGCCGGCGACACCCGCGTGAGGGACGTAGATCGCGGCAAGATCTGGCGGCTAGATCAGCTGGCAGCCCTGCCGCCTTCAGCGGAACTACCGCGCCTGCTTAGCCTCAACGGGCGCGGGCGCTTGGTGCCCCAACAGCCGGTGAAGGTATTTTGCAGTGGGCGACAGCCCACTTGTCTTCTGAGAACCCGCCTCAACTTCTCCATTCGCGCCACTGGCAACCACCCCTTCCTGACTCGGGAAGGCTGGAAAACCCTCGACGAGCTGCAACTGGAAGAGGAGGTGGCGGTGGTGGTGCAGGAGGGATTGATCTGGGATCCAGTCGTCTTCATCAGCGAGCCGGGGGAGCCGCAGCCGGTTTACGACATTGAAATGCCCCGCCACCACAATTTTGTGGCCAACGGTCTGCTAGTGCACAACAGCATTGAACAGGATGCCGACGTGGTGATGATGATCTACCGCCCAGAGTACTACGATCCCAACACCAGCGATCGCGGCATTGCCGAAGTGATCATCGCCAAGCACCGCAACGGCCCCACCGGCACCGTGCGCCTTTTGTTTGAAAGCCAGTACACCCAGTTTCGGAACTTGGCAGACCCCTATCGATGAGCAAAAGCTGCGGCAGAGGTGGATCCGGACTCCCTTTCAAGGGCAGGTCTAAGCCTGCGAGGTGTTAGCCTGAGATTGCCCCTGCTGGAGCAGGGCGCCGTTGCTGCCTACCCCCCTCTGCCCAAAGCCATATGTTCAAAAGCCTGCTGATTGCCACTGACTGCCGAGATGGACTGCAGCGTTTTGGCAAATGCCTGGAAGAGCTTCACCTGAATGGAATTGAACGCGTTGCCTTCGTGCACAGCATTGCCTGGCAGGACGACGACATAGGCCTTCCCGAAGACATCACCCCCGCCGTGCAGGCGCAACAGGCTCGCCTGCAGGAGGTGTTGAGCGCCATTCCTGGGGGGCTGGAAGTCAAGGTCTTGGTACAGGCGGGCAAGGCGGTGGATCTGATTTTAAAGGGGATCCAAACCTACAGCTCCGACTTGCTAATCACCGGCATGGGGATCCACAACCTGCTCACGGAAAAACTGTTTGGCAGCACCACTGTGGAGCTGCTGCCTAAGTTAACCATCCCCTTGCTGGTGATGCGACCGCAACTGCTGGCCGTCTTTACCCTAGAGGAGTTGCGTCTGCGCAGCCGCCACCTCCTTCGCAGCCTCCTGGTACCCTTTGACTTTGAAGAGCCGCGCCGGCAACTGCTTGAGCGTCTTGGTCAACTGCTGCCGGGAACTTCCCAGTGCCAGTCAGTTACCCTGCTCTATGTAGTGGATCCCAGCGCCCGCCGCAACCAGGGCATGGCGGTGGAGGTGCTCAAACGCAAGGCTGAGGCCGACTTGGCTCAGGTAATCGGGCCGTTGAACGAGCAGGTGCAGCCGCTGCAGGTGCGGGCCCTGGTACGGGTGGGATCGCCGCTGCAGGAGATCCTGGCCACTGCCGCTGCTGAGGACGTGACCGCCATTGCCACCGCCTCTCCGCGGGTGGGCAGCTTTTGGGAGTGGTCGGTTCGCAGCCTCACCGGCGAGATCCTGCGGCAAAGTTGGCATCCGGTGTTGTTTTTCCCACGCCGGTCTTTGGCCCAGTAGAGCTGCTCAATCCCCTAGCTATGGCCGACCCAACCCAAAGCTTGCGAGAACTGTTGCAGGCAGTGGCTCAAGGGAGGCTCTCTCCCGAACAAGCCCTGCAAGCCTGTCGCTTTCTGCCCTTCGAGACCGTGGGAGACTTCGCCCGCCTGGATCACCACCGTCCTTGGCGCACGGGCTTTCCCGAAGCAGTGTGGGGGCCGGGCAAAACCCCTGAGCAAATTGCCCAGATCCTAGAACGGCTCCACTGGCAGGGATCCCTGGCTTTGGCCACCCGCGTGGAGGCTTCTACCTATGACCAGATCCGCCGCTGGCTGCCCCAGGCGCAGTATTCTCCAGTGGCCCGTCTGTGTTGGCTCCCGGCCCAGCAGGCACCCCGCTATCCCGGTCAGATTAGTGTCATTTCCGCTGGCACCGCCGATGTGCCGGTAGCTGAAGAGGCCGCGCTTACCGCCGAGCTTTGCGGGTTTACGGTCAAGCGCCTTTGGGATGTGGGGGTAGCCGGGATCCATCGCCTGCTGCACCACCGCGCTGCCCTAGAGGCCGATGTGCTGATCGTGGTGGCGGGCATGGAGGGAGCCTTGGCTAGCGTAGTGGCCGGCCTGGCGGACTGTCCGGTGATTGCTGTGCCCACTAGCATTGGCTACGGGGCCAGCTTCCAGGGCTTGGCCGCGCTGCTGACCATGCTCAACTCCTGCGCTGCCGGCGTGGGAGTGGTGAACATCGACAACGGCTTTGGGGCGGCCATCCTAGCTGCCCAGATCCTGCGCTGTGGCCACCGCCTGGCATCGCGGTTGCCCTCCCCTGCACCTCCTGGAGAGAGCAGAGAAGGTTAAGAAATGTAAAACGATCCCAAGCCGGACAGGCTATACTCAGGCCATGCTAGGGCTTTGGAGGGGAGGTTGTGGCCAAAAATTGAGGGAGGGATCCCTTCTCCAGGTATCTTTTGTTAGGTGTCTTTGGGGCGCTTCCTCAACGACCATAAAAATCTCCTGGAAGGGGTTGTCGAGAGATCTGGGATAGCGGTCTGGAGTTGGCTGCACCGAACGAACAATTTTTTTGACTGGGGTACGTGAAGCTTGCTGCTATGTCAATCGAGGCAATAGGTACCACTGTTGTTCAAGGGATAATTCAGTCCTTCACTTGGACGGACCTCTTTTTGGTGGTGGTCTTGGTGTTTTTGGAAGCGGCCCTCTCTGCAGACAATGCTGTCGCCCTCGCGGCTTTGGTCAAGCATTTGCCCACCCCTCAGCAACAACACCGGGCCCTACGCTGGGGCATCGTAGGTGCCTACAGTTTTCGCATCGCCATTGTGTTTGCAGCGGTTTGGTTGGTCGAGTACCCCCCTGCTCGATTTTTGGGGGCCTGCTACCTGCTCTGGCTGGCCTGGCAACATTTTCGCGGGCAGGAGGAAGGCCCGGCGCAGGACCTCACCCGCCAGGCCAATTTTTGGCAAACCCTGGTCATGGTGGAGCTCACCGATCTGGTGTTCTCGTTTGACAGTATTGCCGCTTCTGTAGCTGTCTCCCGCAAGGCCTGGGTGATTATCCTGGGGGGCATCCTCGGCATTACCCTAATGCGCTACATGGCCTCTTTGTTTTTGCGCTGGCTGGATGAGTTTTCCCGTCTGGAGGATGCTGCCTTTGCCATCATCGCGCTGGTAGGGATCCTCATGCTGCTGGAGGTGTTCTTCCCCCAAATTGAGATTCCGGAATGGGGGATGGTGGTGGCTGTGCTGCCTTTGTTTATCTGGGGCTTTTCGCAGCGTACAAGCTCCTGCGCGGCAGCCGAGGAACAGCCACTGGCCCTGGCCGATCTCAAGGAGTTCCACCGAACCGAAGGGATCCCTGCCAGCCTAGCCCCCCTGCCTGAGGCCGAGCCTGCTCCCGAGCTACAGCCGGACTAAGGAGCCTCACGGACAGCTTGTTCCGGATCCCTGGACCTGGGAGGTCTGGTGGCTAAGAGACAAAGGCTGGCAGGTGCTCCGTAGCCTTGGCTGCTGGAGGCAACAGCAGCAAGTTGTTCGCGTAGTGCGACGGCTCTTAAACTAGCAATGGAACGCAAGCCACGGGAGGGAGGCACCCTGACCTTGCAGTTCTGCTGGAAGTGTTGGGCGAAGTGCTTCAGAAAGGACATTGGCACCAGCATGAACGGCCAACAGCAGCCGCCGGCGGAGAGTCCCCAACCCCAGTCTGGAGCGGGGAAGGGAGATCCCGTGCCCTTGGTGGAGCTACGGCAGGTTTCCAAGCGCTTTGGAACCACGCTGGTGCTTGACCAAGTCGATCTGAAGGTGCATCGGGGCGATGCTCTGGGGCTAGTGGGGCCTTCTGGCACCGGCAAATCAACTCTGTTGCGCATCATCGCTGGCTTGACAGAGCCGGACGCTGGCGAGGTGTTCTGGTGCGGCATCCCCCTGCCGGAGATTCAGGCCGGCCACTGCACTCCCCCCTTGCGGGTAGGCATGGTATTCCAGCAGGCGGCCCTCTTCGACTCCCTGACGGTGGAGGAAAACGTCGGGTTTTTGCTCTATGAGCACTCGCGGCTGCCAAGGGCACGCATTCGAGAGCTGGTGGCAGCCAAGCTGGAAGCAGTGGGGCTGGCGGGTAAGGAGGACAGCCTGCCGGAGGAGCTCTCGGGGGGGATGCGCAAGCGGGTTAGCTTTGCCCGCGCCATCATGGAAGATCCTTCGCTGCCCCAAAACGAGCCCCAACTCCTACTCTACGACGAGCCCACAGCGGGCCTGGATCCGATTGCTTCCACGGTGATCGAAGATCTCATCCGGGATCTGCAGCGGGTGAAAAAAGCTTGCGAGAGCTACATCGTGGTGACCCACCAGCACAGCACCATCTACCGCGCTACCGACCGCATCGTGCTCTTGGCCCAGGGGCGGGTGCAGTGGGAGGGATCCGTGCAAGAGATTGAGACAAGCGACAACCCCTTTGTGCGGCAATTTTTCAGCGGTAGCGTAGAAGGGCCAATCCAAGTGGCAGGGCAGGTGTGATGCGTTCGCGAGCAATCCGAGAAGGGGCCGTGGGCCTGTTGATCCTGGCAGGGGCACTGGGCTTTGCTGGGCTGTTTTTGTGGATCTACAACTTGCGCTTTGGCAGCCGCGGCTTCCAGTTTACCGTCACCTATCCCAACGTATCTGGCCTGGCGGAAGGCTCCAGCGTGCGGCTGCGGGGGGTAGCCGTGGGCCGGGTGGAGCGCATCCTGCCCCAGGCGGCCCAGGTGGAGGTGCAGGTGGCCATCGACCAGCCGCTGGCCATCCCCCGCGATGCCCTGTTTGTTACCACCCAGACAGGGCTAGTGGGGGAGACGGTGATGGACATCCTGCCGCGGACGGCTGTTCAGGTAGCAGGATCTCCCTTGGCGCCCGACTGCGACCGCAGCCAAATCATCTGCAATGGCGATGTGGTGGAGGGCACAGCGGGGGTGGATTTTGGCCAGTTGTTGATCCAGCTGGATCAACTGGTGCGGCGCATCAACAGTGACGAGCTCTTCGATACCCTCAACGCTACCTTGGAGGAAGTCACCCGCGTTGCCAACAGCCTGTCCAGTCTCTCGGAAAGCGTGGAAAAGCGGGTGGAGGAGCTGGATTTATCGCAATTTAGCGCTGCCGCCGCGGCTATCCGGGAGACGGCTGTGGCGGCGAAGGGAACAGCTCAAAGTTTGCAAGCAGCTGCTGACCAGTTTGCCCTGCTGGTGGCCCAGAACCGCCCCTCCCTCTATGCTGCCCTGGCCAATATCCAGCAGGTCAGTGCCGATCTACAAGCCATGTCAAGCGCGGTTCGCCCCCTGCTTACCGATCCCCAACTGCAAGAGAATGTGCGCCAGCTCCTGGCAGGGGCGCGAGTAGCGGCGGAGAACGCGGCCAAGGCCACTGAGGATCTGCGGCAGATTACGGCTGCCCTCAACGATCCGGGCACCCTGGCCACCCTACGCCAAACCCTAGACTCGGCCCGCATCTCCTTTCAAAATGTGCAAAAGATCACTGCTGACATTGACGAGCTGACGGGGGATCCCCAGTTTCGCCGCGCTCTCCGGGAGCTGGTGCTGGGGCTGAGCAACTTGGTCTCCAAGGCCCCCGCAGAAGACGGGATCCAGCCTGCAGCAGCCCAAGGGTATCGCTTCCGTTTTGCGCCTGTTTCCTTTTGCCGAGGGGGCTGCCTCTAGCTCCCCAGAAGGGCAATAGCAGCCTGCCTGGCCTCTCCCTCTGGCAGGAGCTTAACAACCAGTCCGCCGCTTCCACGCTGGCCACCCGCCGGCGGCCGCAGAAACCATTGATGGGTTCCCGAAGCTGGGGTAGGCTTTGCCAATGGGGTGCTCCCCACCGCTGACGCGAGCAGGGTTGAGGTGTGAGGAATGTGTGGCATTGTCGGCTATGTGGGCTTTCAGTGGGCTGCCCCCATTCTGGTGGAGGGCTTGCGCACCTTGGAGTATCGCGGCTATGACTCCGCCGGTATTGCCACAGTGGATCCAGAAGAGGGCTTGAGGATTGTGCGGGCCACTGGCAAGCTGCACAACTTGCTGGTGAAACTCACTACCAACATGCCCACAGCCAAGGTAGGGATCGGCCACACCCGCTGGGCCACCCACGGCGGTGTCAGTGAGGAAAATGCCCACCCCCACTGTGATGCCCGCGGCCGCATTGTGGTTATCCAAAACGGCATTGTGGAGAACTACCTGGAGCTGAAGGAGGAGCTTCTGCAGCGAGGGGTTGCCTTTCGCTCCCAGACCGATACCGAAGTCATCGCCCAACTCCTCGGCTTCTACACTGAGGAGCTGGGATCTTTTGAGGTGGCCTTTGCCAAGGTGATGGAACGACTGCGGGGGGGAAATGCTGTGGTGGCTTTGGATCGGGAGGTGCCGGATCGGCTAATCGCCGCCCGCTTGGGTAATGCGGGGGCTGTAGTAATTGGCGAAGGAGAAGGGGAAAATTTTGTTGCCTCGGATCTGCCCGCCATCATCCGCCACACCCGCAGGGTGGTGTTTCTGGAAGATGGGGAGATGGCCATCCTCACTGCCTCCAGCGTGCGCTACCTACGCATTACCGGCGAAGAGCTGCGCAAACCCCCCCTCACCGTGGCCTGGGATCCCGTCTCGGCGGCCAAGGGGGGCTACAAGCACTTCATGCAAAAAGAGATCCATGAGCAGCCGCGCACCATCACTGAGACGCTGCGGGGGCGGACGGATCTGGAAAGGGGGCGGGTGAACCTGGAGGGACTGGCCCTGACGGAGGCGCAGCTGGCCCAGGTGGAGCAGATTCATGCCGTGGCCTGCGGCACTGCCTGGCATGCCTGTCTGGTGCTCAAGTACTTCATTGAGAGCCTGGCTCGCATCCCGGTGCAGGTGGACTATGCTTCCGAATTTCGCTACCGCCAGCCGGTGCTGCGTCCCCACGACCTGCTTGTAGCCCTCACCCAGTCCGGTGAGACGGTGGATACGCTAGCAGCCATGAGCGAGGCCCGCACCCAAGGGATCCCCACCCTGGCCATTGTCAACGCCATTGGCTCCCAGGCCACGCGCCTGGCGGATGCGGGGGTCATCTACCTCCACGCCGGGCCGGAGATTGCCGTTGCCTCCACCAAGGTGTTTACCGGCATGCTGGTGGCAGGGTACCTGCTGGCCCTGCAACTGGCCCAGGCCAAAGGGATCCTCAGCCCCGCCCAGATCCGATCCCACCTGCAAGCTCTCATCGAGCTGCCGAGCAAGATTAGCCTCCTGCTAAAAGACGCCGCCCTCTACGAGCAGTTGGCCGAGCAGTACCACCACGTCACCGACATGCTTTATCTGGGCCGCTGGGTCAATGCCCCCATTGCCCTGGAGGGGGCGCTAAAGATGAAAGAGGTCAGCTACATCCACGCCGAGGGCTACCCAGCAGGGGAGATGAAGCATGGCCCCATTGCCCTCATCGACGAGCGCATGCCGGTGGTGTGTATTGCCACCCGCGATCCCGTCTACGAAAAAATGCTCTCCAACATCGAGCAGGTGCGGGCGCGGGGCGGGCGAGTCATTGCCCTGATCAATCCGGAAGATACCCAGGTCCGGGAAAAAGCCGACCACGTCATCGAGGTGCCCAGCACCACACCTCTGCTGGCCTCAGTTTTGAATGTCATCCCCCTGCAGTTGTTTGCCTACGCCATGGCCCTCCGCCGGGGGGCTGACGTGGATCAGCCGCGTAATCTGGCTAAGTCAGTTACGGTAGAATAGCTGCTCCTTTAATCGAGCGATTGCACATTTTGCACAATTCGAGAAAGCTCACTTCTCTCATCCACAC
>NZ_JANSIV010000173.1:0-2318 GCF_047502705.1 Synechococcus sp. H70.1 | reverse complement strand
TCATGGCCCTCCCCGATGCGCCCCAGGGTTGCGTTACCTGGCCTAACCACGGCTGGTTCTACGAGCAGTGGATGGCGCAGCAGAATGCTCTCTTGGCCAACAACGAAAATGGCCGCGCCGCCCGTGCCACCCAGGTCTTTTTAGACTCGGAGCCCTCGGTAGCCATCGCCACCTGGTGGAAAAGGATGTACGACAAAGGCTACTACCTCTACAGCGGCAAGCAACGGGATTGGGCGGCCACGGAACAGGCCATCCAAACCGGCACCGTCGCCATGGCCATCACCAGCAGCGCCGATGTGGCCAACATCACCAACGCCGCCAAGCGGAACAATATCGAGCTAGTCACCACCCGCATGCCCTACAACGCCGACAAAGGTTGGACGGGGAACTTGATTGGGGGAGCCAGCCTTTGGTTGCTGAAGGATCTGCCCAAAGAGGTGGAAGAGGGGGCACTGACCTTCATGTTGTGGCTGAATAGCACCGAAAATGCTGCCGAGTGGCACAAGGTAACTGGCTATCTGCCCATTCGCAAAAGCTCGGTAGCCTTGCTGGAGTCGCAGGGCTGGTTCAAGGAAAACCCCAACTTCTTCACTGCCATCGACCAAATCAACAACTCCAAGGTCACCCCTGCCACCCGTGGGGCGTTGCTGGGAGCCTTTCCTGAGATTCGCAACGTGGTGACCCAGACTATGGAAGATCTCATGCTCAAGGGCGGGGATCCGGCCCAGGCCATGGCTAAGGCCAACGAGGAGGCCAACCGCCTGCTGGCCGAGTACAACTCCCTCTATCAGTAATTGGCCGGTAGCTGGGATGCTGTCAGATTGACGGCGAAATCGAGGATAGGGGGTGGGCGGCGACCTGCCCCTTTCCTGGCTTTTGCAAGGTTAGAGGGGAAAGTGAACATGAGGGAAGGAATGCAAGTGCTGGTGCCACTACTGGCAGGGTTGTCAGGGGCCCTCTGGGTGGGATCCCGTTTTCGGCGCATCGGGCAGCCTGTACTGCTAGGAACGGCTCTGGGAGGGCTGGCAGGAGGGTTGGGATCCCTAATCTTCATGGTGCCGCTGGATTTTTGCACCTTTGCGCCAGAGCGCAAGGCCATCGACTTCGCTTTTGGCGTGGGGCTGGTGCTGGCGGGCATGGCCATCCCCCTCTGGCCGCTGCTGGCGTGGGTCGGCAAGGAGCGGAAGCGCCGCCTGGGGATCCCCAGTGCAACCCCCCAAGAGAGGGGTATCTTCAAGCAGGGGTGGCTGGCGTGGCTGCTCTTGTTGCCCACCTTCACCATTTTGGTGGTGTTTCTCTACTATCCAGGGCTGGATACCCTGCGCCTTTCCACTCTGCTCACCTTTGTGGGGGCGCCGCGCAGCCGCTTCGTCTGTGTGGATAACTTTACCGCTCTGCTGACAGATTCCACCTATCTGCGCAGCCTAGGGATTACCTTCGCCATTTCGGCCGCCATCGTGGTGCTGGGGCTGAGCGGATCCCTGTTGATCGCCACGTTGCTCTACCAGCCCATTCGCGGAGCGGCGATCTATCGCATCTTACTGATCTGGCCCTACGCCATTTCGCCAGCAGTGGCCGGCATCATCTTTTTCATTATCTTCAACCCCTTGGGCGGTGTAGCCAACTACTTACTGGGGCTGGTAGGGATCCCACGTTTGAACTGGCTGGGGGATCCCAAGTTAGCCCCTTGGGTGGTGATCTTTGCCAGCGTTTGGAAGCAGATGGGCTACAACATTTTGTTTTATTTGGCCGGGCTGCAAAACCTGCCTAAAGACTTGCAGGAGGCGGCTGCCATTGATGGGGCGGGGGCCCTTCGCCGCTTTTTTTCCATCACCCTACCGCTGCTTTCCCCCATCACCTTCTTTTTGGTGATCACCAACATGACCTACGCCTTTTTTGATATTTTTGGCACCATTGATCTGCTGACTGCTGGCGGCCCTTCTGGATCCACCTCGGTGCTGATCTACGAAATCTACAAAATCGGTATATCGTCGGGCAATTTGGGCAGAGCAGCCGCCCAATCAATTGTGCTCTTCTTAATTGTGGTAGGCCTGACGATCCTGCAATTCCGCACCACCGAACGTCATGTAACCTATGGAGGATAAAGTTTTAGCTTCCCCTCTCCGCGAGGAGAAAAGCTAAGGATAAAGGTTGACCTACCCCCCTGCCTGAAGGCAGGGGGATTCTTGTTCTGGGCTCCACGGGCGCACCTAGTTGGGTCGCACCTTCCCAGCAGCGGTGTCCCCTTGCAGGGTGGTTCTCTGCTCAGGATCACCACCCCCCAAGAGAGTGCCTGTTGCACCTGCCAGCCTCTTAGC
>NZ_JANSIV010000172.1:0-15456 GCF_047502705.1 Synechococcus sp. H70.1 | reverse complement strand
AACACCAGCGCGATGATAATCCCCGTCTGACCACCCAGCAGATTGCCGATCCAAACGAGGATTAGCGTCAGCCCTGTCAGCAACAGACCCGTTTTCAACATGTTGAGCATACTCGATACCCTCCACGATGTATTATACCAGAAGGGCGGGCGATTGGTTCCGATAGAGCATTCAACTCCGCTCACGGCATCAATTGCTCCACCGCAAGGGTTGCGTCGGGCGCACAGAGGGGCGACACTGGCTCGCCTGTTGTGTAGATGCGCTGCTGGCGATACGCCGCGCCGTACACGGCGCGTGCATCCGCTGCTGGCTCGCGGTAAACTTCCAGCACGCGCTCGCGCAGGTTCAGAATCCAGTATTCAGGGATGCCTGCGCTGGCGTACAGACTGCCTTTGACTTCGCGGTCGGTCTTCAACGAGGCTTCGGACACCTCCACCACCAGCAGCGCGCTGGTCGGGTGCTGTGCAAGGTAATCGCGCGGGCTGCCCGACACAACGGCAAGGTCGGGGAACGGTTCGTCGTACTCGCTGAGTGCAAGGGGGAGTTGGATACGCACATCGCATCCGCCCTTATTGGCGCTGCGTGCAGGGCAGACCCCATAGGCGCGGTTCCCCTCGAGAAGCGGGGGGAACCTTAAGGAGGGGGGCAGAATCTCAGTCAACGCTTCGTACATCAGGCAAATCGCAGCCGCCGCGCGTGGGCTAACAGCCTCCCTCCGCGTCAACTCGCCTGCGAGGAGTTCCAATCGCTCCTCGCGTGGGAACACGCCTGCCTCCATCAGCGCCTCGAACTCCGCCCGTGTGATCCAGCGGCGCATCGGCAGGCTGGGACGGCGACGCACCTTCGGCTTGCCCGCAACCCGACTCACGGCGCAATTATACCGCTCGCTGGGGAACGCGCACGCCCAAAAGGGGGTATACTGAATCGGTATGCCGCGCGTGACGATTGTCGGCGGCGGGTTCGCAGGGGTCGAAGCGGCGTGGGCAGCCGCGCGGCTCGGCGTCCCCGTGCGCCTCTACGAGATGCGCCCCAAACGCAGCACGCCCGCCCACAAAACAGGCTGGCTCGCCGAGCTGGTCTGCTCCAACTCGTTCAAGTCGATGCTGCCCACCACCCCGTCGGGGCAACTGAAGTGGGAGATGGAACGGCTCGGCTCGCTGGTGATTCCCACCGCGCGCGAGTTCGCCGTGCCTGCAGGCGAAGCGCTCGCCGTAGACCGCGAGGCGTTCGCCAAAGCCATCACCGCCCGCATCGAACTCCACCCGCTGATCGAAGTCGTGCGCGAGGAGGTCGCTGCCATCCCACCCGACCGCCCGCTGATTATCGCCACGGGACCCCTGACTTCCGACGCGCTCGCGGGCGAAATCGCACGCCTGACGGGCAAGCAGCACCTCTATTTCTACGACGCCGTGTCGCCCATCGTGGACGCCAGCACGATTGACTACGATAAGGTCTTTTTCGGCAGTCGGCGCGAGAAGGGCGACCCCGCCTACATCAACTGCCCCTTCACCAAAGCGGAGTACGAACGCTTCTGGGAGGCGATTCGTTCGGCGGAGTGCGCGCCGCTGCACGAGTTTGAGGAGCCGCGCTTCTTCGAGGGCTGCACCCCGCTGGAGGAGTTAGCCGCGCGCGGCAAGGACACCCTGCGCTTCGGACCGCTCAAGCCGATTGGGCTCACCGACCCGCGCACGGGCAAGCGTCCGTATGCCGTGCTACAGCTGCGCCCCGAAAACAACGAGCGCACGCTCTACAGCCTCGTGGCGTGCCAGACGCGCATGAAGTGGGGCGAGCAAAAGCGCGTGTTCCGCCTCGTGCCTGGGCTGGAGAACGCCGAGTTCGTGCGCTACGGCGTCGTGCATCGCAACACCTACCTCGATTCGCCGCGCCTGCTGCAGCGCACGCTCCAGTTCTGCGACGACGGCAAGCTCTTGTTCGCGGGGCAACTGGTCGGCGTGGAGGGCTACATCGAGTCGGCGGCGAGCGGGATTATCGCGGGGCTGAACGCCGCGCGGATTGCGCTGGGCAAGCCTGCCGTCGCGCCCCCGCGCGAGACGGTCATCGGCTCGCTGCTGCACTACATCAGCACCTACCCGCACCCCGACTTCCCGCCGATGAACGCCAACTGGGGGCTGCTGCCCGACCCCGACGACGCCCCGAAAGAGCGCGACCTGCGCCGCCAACTCAAACTCCAACGCGCCCGCGACGCGATGGAACGCTTCGCGCAGGCGCTGATGCTGTGAGTTCGGCGCGCGGGAGGGCAGGAACCATGCAGGAACCCAGCCGCGCCCCGCGAAATACCATCGCATCACAGGGCGGTGAGCCGCATGGAATGGAACGGCGTGGAGATTGAGATCCAAGTCCCCTGCGCCGAGGGGCAGACGCACCCCGTGCGCCTGCGCTTCACAGGCTGGGGCGAATACGAGGTCGCCTACAACCCCTGCGAGGAGCTGCTCGGTCCCGTGTTCGCACGGATGGCAGCTTGTACCCACTACCTGCACGAAAAGTTCCCCGAAGCGCTCCGCAAGGACACCAGTCTGAAGCAGCGTCTTGTGGAGGCGTTGCGTGCGGCAGGCGCGCTCGCCGTGCCCGTGCTCATCCAAGCACTGGGGGATTGGGATGAGGATGTTCGCCGTGCGGCGTGTGAGGCGTTGGGCAAACTCGGCGACCCCCAAGCCGTGCCCGCGCTCATCCAAACACTGGGGGATGATTGGTATGGTGTTCGCCGTGCGGCGTGTGAGGCGTTGGTAAAGATAGGCACCCCTGCGGTGCCCGCGCTCATCCAAGCACTGGGGGATGATTGGTATGGTGTTCGCCGTGCGGCGTGTGAGGCGTTGGTAAAGATAGGCACCCCTGCGGTGCCCGCGCTCATCCAAGCACTGGGGGATGATTGGTATGGTGTTCGCCGTGCGGCGTGTGAGGCGTTGGTAAAGATAGGCACCCCTGTGGTGCCCGCGCTCATAAAAGCACTGGGGGATAGGGATGAGGATGTTCGCTGTGCGGCAGCATGGGCGTTGGGCGCAATCGGCGACCCGCAAGCCGTGCCCGCGCTCATCCAAGCACTGGGGGATGGGAATGTGGAGGTTCGCCGTGCGGCAGCGGAGGCGTTGGGCGCAATCGGCGACCCGCACGCCATACCCGCGCTCATCCAAGCACTGGGGGATTGGGATGAGGATGTTCGCCGTGCGGCGTGTGAGGCGTTGGGCAAACTCGGCGACCCCCAAGCCGTGCCCGCGCTCATGAAAGCACTGGAGGATAGGCAGTGGTGGGTTCGCTGTGCGGCAGCATGGGCGTTGGGCGCAATCGGCGACCCGCAAGCCGTGCCCGCGCTTATCCAAGCACTGGGGGATGATTCGTATAAGGTTCGCTGTGCTGTATGTGAGGCGTTGGGCGCAATCGGCGACCCGCAAGCCGTGCCCGCGCTCATAAAAGTACTGATTGGGGATAGCGATACGGACGTTCGCTAAGCGGCAGCTAAGGCGTTGGGCAAGCTGGGCGACCCCCAAGCCGTGCCCGCGTTGAGCGTGTGGGCACGCGCAGGCGAAGACGCTGCACGCAACGCGCTGCAAGCGCTCGGACACCCCGCGCTTGATTTGCCGCAAGCGGTTGCGCAACTTGCAGCGCAAGGCGCGTGGGGGGTGCTAATCCGCGCGCTGCCCAGCGAAACGGTGCGCGAGGCGGTGGTGGGGTTGGGTGCGCCCGCCGTGCCCGCGCTCATCCAAGCACTGGGGGATGATAGGTATAAGGTTCGCTGTGCGGCAGCAGAGGCGTTGGTGAAGATAGGCATGCCCGCAGTACCCGCGCTCCACAAGGCGTTGACGGACGAGAATCAGGATGTCTGCCGACGAGTGTGCAAAGTTCTCGGCGCAATCGGCGATGCGTCGTCGCTCGAACCCCTACACAGCCTGCGCCAACGCTACCCTGAATTAGAGCGAGAAATCGCACAAGCAATCGAGCGGATAGAGGCGTACACAGCGTGGTTGCGTGAGGCGTCGGCAGAGGTTGAGGACGCGCCAGCGACCGACGAACCCGAACTGCCCGAGCAGTGGCTGTGGGCGACCTACGACTTGGCGGAGGCAGTAGCTGTCGGAGAGGATGAGGAGCCTTCCGATGCGTGGGTGTGGGAGATAGACGCGCCGACGGAGCAAGCGTCTGCGGAAGCGATCGATACGCTGCCTGAGCAGTGGCTCTGGGAGACCTACAGTTTAGCAGAACAGGCGACGGTAGCAGAGCCTGCTGAACTACTTGCTTGGGACGAGGAACTTGATGTGATCGATCTACTACTATTTGGTGATTTATAGGCATCCGTACCGTTCAGTAGGGGCGCATGGCAGTGCGCCCTCTGAAGTCTGCGATTTGGGGCAGGCGTGAAACCGCCGTGCGCCCTGATGCCTCTCTCCTACCCTGCTTTTTCGCCCTCACCCCCAGCCCCTCTCCCACCGTGTGGGAGCGGGGTCGGGGGTGAGGGCAAACAACCCCCCTCGCCCACGCAGTGGGAGAGGGGTCGGGGGTGAGGGCAAACAACCCCCCCTCGCCCACGCAGTGGGAGAGGGGCTGGGAGCGAAGGCACAACAACACCCTTGACGCGCAGGAGTGGGTATACTCATGGGCGTAGCAAGGAGGACTACCTTGGGCTCGACGCGCACACGACGCAAGAACGGACAGCAGACGGCGATTGCCTACCACGAGCGCTTAGAGAAGAGCGATTTATTGGAGATTTATCGCAGGCTGTGGTTCGCCCGCATCTTTGACGAGGCGTTGTACGACGCCAAAAAGAAGGGTCGCCTGCGTCGCGGGAATGTGTACGGTTCGCGCGGGCAGGAAGCGATTCAAGTGGGCACGACCTACCCCCTGCGCCCCGATGATTTCGTCTCGCCCATCCACCGCGATATGCCCGTGTTCGTGTTCCGCGGGATGACCCCCGAACAGGTGATGTGCCAAATCTGGGGCAAGGCAAACGCCCCCACGCGCGGCAAAGACTCGTGGAGCCACATGGGCGACATGAGCCTGGGCATCGTGCATTCGACCAGCATGCTGGGGTCCACGATAGCGGTGGCGTGCGGGGTGCTGTGGGCGCAGCGGCTGGACGGCAGGCGCGATCGCGTGCTGGTCGCCTACACGGGCGAAGGCGCAACCGCCACAGGACCGTTCCACGAGGGGCTGAACTTCGCTGCTGTGCATAAACTGCCGCTGATCGTGGTCGTGGAGAACAACCAGTACGCCTACTCGACGCCTGTAGAGCTGGAAGTGCCCACCGAGACGGTCGCCGACCGCGCCAAGGGCTACGGCATTCCAGGCTACTGCATCGACGGCAACGATGTGCTGGAGGTCTACAACGCCACCTGCGCCGCGCTGGAGCACGCCCGCGCGGGCAACGGTCCCGTGCTGATTGAGTGCGTGACCTACCGTCTGCAGGGGCACGCCGACCACGACGAAACGCGCGCCCGCCAGTACCGCCCCGTCGAGGAGATCGAACTGTGGGAGAAGCGCGACCCGCTGCCCCGCTACCGCCAGTACCTGCTGAAGACGGGGCTGTTCAGCGAGGCGGAGCTGCCCGAACCGCCCCCCGACATCGTGGAACGCATCCAGAAAGCCATCGAGTACGCCATCAGCAGCCCCGACCCCGAACCGCACACGGCGCTGGAAGACATCTACGACGAGAGCGCGGGGGTGTCGCGATGAGAGAGGTCACCTTCCTCGAAGCCATCCGTCTGGCGATGTGGGAGGAGATGGAGCGCGACCCGAATGTGTTTATGATTGGCGAGGACATCGGGCGCATGGGCGGCGCGTTCGGCGCGACCACAGGGTTCCTGGAGCGATTCGGTCCCGACCGCGTGATTGACTCGCCCATCTCGGAGACGGCGATTATCGCCGTGGCGGTCGGCGCGGCGGCGGCAGGCAAGCGCGGCATCGCCGAAATGCAGTTCATCGACTTCATCTCCTACGGGTTCGACCAAGTGGTCAATGTCGCGGGCACTTGGCTGTACCGTTCGGGGGGCAAGACGCCCATCCCGATTGTGGTGCGCGGTCCGTCGGGCGGCTATGTCGGCGGCAGCCTGTACCATAGCCAGCAGTTCGAAGCGTGGTTCTTCCACACGCCTGGCGTCAAGGTGGTGCAGCCCGCCTTCCCCGACGACGCCTACGGGCTGATGAAAGCCGCCATCCGCGACAACAACCCCGTCGTGTTCTACGAGCATAAGTACCTCTACCGACGCATCAGGGGAGTCATCCCCGACGCGAGCGAGGACTACATCGTGCGGCTGGGTGAGGCGCGCATCCGACGCTACGGCAGCGACATCACCGTCGTCACCTACGGCGCGATGGTACACTTCGCCCTCGAAGCCGCCCAACGGCTCGAAAAAGAGGGCATCTCGCTGGAAGTGATTGACCTGCGCACCATCAAACCGCTGGACATGGAGACGATTCTGGAGTCGGTGCGCAAGACGAGTAAGGTATTAATTGTATACGAGGCGCCGAAGACAGGTGGCGTCGGCGCAGAAATCTCAGCGCGGATTACTGAACAGGCGTTCGAGTGGCTGGACGCACCGATTATGCGCGTGGCAGCGAAGGATGCGTTTGTGCCCTTCGCCGAGCCGCTCGAGAAATTCGTGTTGCCCAGCGTGGACGACATCGTGTTCGCCGCGCGGGAACTGGCAGCATACTGAGGAGACCAAGCGATGGCTGTGGCGGTGATTATGCCCGAACTGGGCGAGAGCATCGTAGAAGGCACGATTGTGCGCTGGCTGAAGCAAGAGGGCGACTCGGTGCAGGAAGACGAGCCGATTGTGGAGATTATGACCGACAAGGTGAACACCGAGCTGCCCGCGCCTGCCAGCGGCGTGCTGCAGCAGATTCTCGCGCCCGCAAACGCGACGGTGAAGGTGGGTCAGGAACTCGCGCTGATTGCGACGGCGAGCGAGTCGGCGGCAGTGACGGCTGAGCCGCCCACTGCGCCCGCGCCTGTCTCCGCGCCGCCCCCTGTGGAGGCGGTCGGTTTCTACGGCGGCGGTGAGGAGCCTGCGCCCGTGGCAACACCTCCGCCCGCGCCTACGACACCCACCCGCAGCGACGGGCAGACGCGCACTGCGGCGGGGCAGCCCTTTATCTCGCCCGTCGTGAGCAAAATCGCCCGCGAACACGGCATCAGCCACGAGGAACTGCTGACCATCCCCGGCACAGGCGTCGGTGGGCGCGTCACCCGCAAGGACATCGAGGCATACATCGCCCAGCGCAAGGCTGCGCCTGCGCCACCACCTGCGCCTGCCCCAGCCCCTGCGCCGCAGCCTGTGGCTACGCCTGCACCCGCCCCGCAACCCGTCGCCCCGAGCGAAGGCGAGGAAATCATCCCGCTGGTCGGCATGCGCAAGGTCATCGCCGAACACCTCACCAAAAGCTACCAGACCGCCGTGCATGTCACGACCGTCATCCAAGTCGATGTCTCCAAACTCGTGGAGTTCCGCGAGCGCAACAAGGAGTCGTTCCAACAGCAGTACGGTGTGCGCCTGACCTATACGCCGTTTTTCGTGAAGGCGTGTACCGACGCGCTGCTGGAGTTCCCGATGATGAACGCCACCTTGCAGGACGACCAGATTATCGTGCGCCACTATGTGCATATGGGCGTGGCGGTCGCGCTGGGCGAGCAGGGCGAGGAGGGGCTGATTGTGCCCGTCATCCGCGACGCGCACAAAAAGAGCCTTATCGACATCGCCCGCGAGCTGGAAGACATCGCCAAGCGCGCCCGCAACAAGAGCATCAGCGTCGCCGAAGTGCAGGGCGCGACCTTCACGCTGACCAACCCTGGCAGCTACGGCGCGCTGATTGGCACGCCCATCATCAACCACCCGCAGACGGCGATTTTGGGAACCTACGCGATTGTGAAACAGCCTATAGTCGTCAACGATATGATCGCCATCCGCCCGATGATGAATCTTTGTCTGAGCTACGACCATCGATTAATCGACGGGATGTACGCGGGTCGGTTTTTGCAGCGCATCAAGCGGGCAATCGAGTCGTTCGAGTTTTTCAAGTGAGTCTTCCATCCGACCCGTCCCCCGAAGAAACCGCCCCGTCTGTCCCCCACGGGGCGGTTTCGCTTTGAGTGAGTGTCCTTGCGATTGGGATCCTGCCAACTTGCTTACCAAACTTCACGAACGCAAGGGCGCCTGTCCACCCCCTCCTTTAGGTTCCCCCTGCCCGCAGGGGGAACCGAGTAGGCGCGCCTCTCGCGGTTCCCTCGCGGCGCGGGGAGAAGCCGCCCCTTACTTGGTTCCCCTCGCGAAGCGGGGGGAACCTGCAGGAGGGGGGCAACAACAGACTCCTCCCGCGCAACTGGTATCATTCACAGTATGGGGTACATTTGGGTATTCATACAAGCTATCTTGTTTTTAATATATGTATTTACACTAATATTTAGTACAGGCGCGTCGTGGGGCGTGTGGCGGTGGCTGGGCGTTCCGCTTATTGCTGTCGGCGCGTGGATTGGGCTTGCCGCGCTGCGCATGCACGGACGCAGGTTGACCCCGCTACCTGAGCCGAACCCCGCTTTGGGACTGCAGCGCACGGGCGTCTACGCCGTCATCCGCCACCCGATGTATACGGGGCTGCTGCTGAGCGCGTTCGGGCTGGCGATTGTGGCGCAGAAGCCGCTGGCAATTGCGGCGGCGGGCGCGCTGACCGTGTTTTTCAACCTCAAGGCGCGCGAGGAGGAGCGACACCTGCAACGTTGCTACCCCGACTACGCCGACTACCAGCGCACCACAGGGCGGTTCCTGCCCCGCTGGCGTCAGTAGACCCCCGTGTGTTCGCGATCGATGCTCACAAAGCGCGAGTAGTCGGGCTGGAACGCCACCGTGACCTTGCCTGTGGGACCGTTGCGCTGCTTGGCGACGATGATTTCCACCTCTTCCTGGCGCACGAAGCCTGGCGGCGGGTCTACAGGCGGGGTCGCCTCGCGGTCGCCGTAATACTCCTCGCGGTGGATGAACAGCACCACATCGGCTTCCGCCTCAATCGAGCCGCTGTCGCGCAGGTCGGAGAGCATCGGGCGCTTGTTCTCGCGCCGTTCCACCGAGCGCGACAACTGCGACAGCACCAGCACGGGCACATTGAACTCGCGGGCGATCTGCTTGAGCGCGCGGGCAATCTCGCCAATCTCTTGGTTGCGGTTCTCTGCGCGCCGATTCGACGAGCGCATCAGCTGCAGGTAGTCCACCACAATCAGCCCCAGTTCGCGCCCTTCCAGACGCGACTTGAGTCGGCGGCACTTGGCGCGCATCTCAATCGGCGAGAGGCTGCTGGTGTCGTCGATGTAGATCTGGGCGTTGAACAGGCGGTCGGCGGCGTGCGTGATGAGTTGCCACTCATCGAGGGTGAGTTGCAGTCGGCGCATGCGCTGCGCGCTGACCCCCGCCTGCGAGCAGAGCATGCGCTGCACCAGCTGCTCCGCCGACATCTCCAAGCTGAAGATGGCTACAGCCTTGCGCTCGCGCAGAGCGACATGCTCGGCGATGTTGACCGCCAACGAGGTCTTGCCCACGCTGGGGCGCGCCGCCAAAATAATCAGCTCCGACGGTTTCAGCCCCGACAGAATCCAGTCCAACTCGCGAAAGCCTGTGGAGACGCCCAGCAGGAAGTCGCCCGGATGCTCCTGCAAGTGGTATTGGCGCTCCTCAAAGTGCCCGATGACGCTCATGACCAAGTTCCCGACCTCGGCGAACTCTCGGCTATGTCCGTGCTCGGCGACGCGGTAGACTGCTTGCTCGGCTTGATCGACGATTTGCTGCACCTCCAGTTCCGATTCGTCCACGAGGCGGATGATTTCGTAGGCGGCGCGCAGCAGGCGTCTCAAGGTTGATTTCTCCTTGACGATGCGGGCGTAGTGTTCGGCGTTCGCGGCGGTCGGCACGCTTTCGAGAAGGTTCACCAGCGCAGGCACGCCCCCCACCTCCTCCAGCTGCCCCAGCCGACGCAGCTCCTCTTGTACCGTCAGCAGGTCAATCGCCTGATTGCGCTCACGCATCGAGGACATCGCCCGATACAGAATCTGGTGCGCAGGGTGGTAAAAATCCTCAGGCTGGAGCATCTCGATGACCTTCTCCACCGCGTCGGGGTCGAGCATCATTGACCCCAGCACGCTCATCTCGGCTTCTGTGCTGTGCGGTTGTACCAGTGCCGTGCGTTGATTCATCAGCATACTCCCCCATGAAATTGTAGCATGCAAGCAGGATGTCGCTAAGCAAGCCGACTACGCGCCGATTCATAAAGCACCACTCGGTTTGTTTCAACCTCCTACAGGAACTAAGGATTGCGTATTGCTCGCTTCATAATCAGGTTCACAGGGCGTTGGAGCAAGGTCTCCAGCTCCAGTTTGAGGTCTATATATCGGGCGAATAGGCTCTCGTTCCCCTCAAACTCCACAAGGAGGTCGATGTCGCTGAGCGCGGGGTCGAAAGTATCTTCGGAGAGGGCTGAACCAGTCAGTGCCAGCCGCGCTACCCCGTACTGTTGACAAAGCTGCTCGATCTGACCGATATGCTGCCGAAGGGGAGCCGCCATCTCATCGCAAGTATACCCCTTCCAGCAGAACGCTCCGTTCTCACGGTATAATCCCCCCTGTGCTACGCATCGATGTCATCACGCTGTTCCCAGAGGTGATTGAGGCGGGCGTTAGTTATAGCATCGTCGGGCGCGCGCGGGAGTGGGGACTGGTGCAGATTCGCGCCCTGCAACTGCGCGACTTCGCGGAGGGCAAGCACAAAAAGACCGACGACGAGCCCTACGGCGGCGGCGCGGGACTGGTGCTGAAGCCCGAACCCATCTTCAAAGCCGTCGAAGCGTGCCAGCCCACCCCCGACACGCGCATCATCTTGCTGGAGCCGCAGGGCAGACTCTACACCCAGTCGCTGGCGCACGAGCTGGCGGAGCAGGCGCACCTGATTCTCATCTGCGGGCACTACGAAGGGGTGGACGCCCGCGTGCGCGAGCATCTGGCGACTGATGTGATTAGCATCGGCGACTATGTGCTGACAGGTGGCGAGCTGCCTGCGCTGATCCTCATCGATTCCGTCGTGCGCCTGCTGCCTGGCGCAATTCACTCGCCCGAATCGCTGGGGCAGGACTCGTATGCCGACGGGCTGCTGGGCTACCCGCAGTATACGCGCCCCGAACTGTTTCGCGGGCTGCGCGTGCCGAGCGTGCTGTTGTCGGGCAATCACGGCGCGATTGCCCGCTGGCGACGCCTGCAACAGCTGCGCCTGACCCGCACACTGCGCCCCGACCTGTTCGCCAAAGCGTGCCTCACGCAGGAGGATGTCGCACTGCTGCGCGAACTCAACGCAGACACCACAGAACGCTGAGGCGAGGTATCCTACTTGCCATGAGACGCTGGGCAGGACTACTCGCACTAACAGGGTTGGCGCTGGCAATCGGGTGCGCCCAATCGCGTCCTGACGCGCCCCAACTCATCAGCACGGCGCAACTGGCGCAGCGGCTGAACGACCCGAACCTACGGATTATCGACGCACGCGGCGCGCTGGCGACCTACCTGCAGGAACACCTCCCGAACGCGCTGTTTCTGAGTACCGAGACGCTGCGCCTCACGCGCGGGGGCATTCCAGGGCAACTGCTGCCCCCCGAACGCCTTGCCGAAATCTTCGGCGCGATGGGCATCGGCGCGGAGAACGAAGTGGTCGTCTACTCCAGCGCGGAGGACGCCTTCTCGGCGGCGACCTACACTGCCCTTGCCCTGCTGGCGATTGGGCACACGCGCGTGGCGGTGCTGGACGGCGGCTTCGAGAAGTGGAAGGCAGAAAGCCGCCCGCTAAGCCGTGCGATTCCGCGCTTCGAGCCGCAAACGCGCACGGCGCAGCCGAACCCCGACCTGTTCCGCACGCTGGAGTGGCTGCAGAAGTACCTCGATTCGCCCGAACCCGTGCAGGTGCTAGACGCGCGTGCGCCGCAGCAGTATCAGGCGGGGCACATCCCGACGGCGCAGAACCTGTTTTTGCGCGACTTGCTGCGCAGCGAGGGTAGCTACAGCGTCTGGCGCAGCCCCGACGAGATTCGCGACACGGTGCGGCGGTTGGGGATAGACCCCGCGCGCCCGCTGGTGGTCTACTGCAACTCAGGGCGCGAGGCAAGCCAAGTGTGGTTCACCCTGCGCGCCCTGCTGGGCATCGAGGCGCAGGTCTACGACGGCTCGTGGGTCGAGTGGAGCGCACACGGGCTGCCAACGACGAAGGAATAAGGAACGCCTTCAGAGCAGCGCTGTGTGTCATATAGACAACATACCTCGCCTCCCAACTCGACACACACAGAATGTGGTGATCTTTCCCCCTGTGGTCGGGTAACTAACACCCGCTGTCGAAGTTGAAAAGCACCAAGAGCAGATCAGCATCGTCTACTACATTGTCGCCGTTCATGTCTTCAAGCCCACTGTCATCTGCTCCGAAACTACACAGCACCCGCAACAGGTCAGCATCATCAACACAGCCATCACCGTTCGCATCGCCGCTGCGCCAATAAGGATTGCGTAGCACCACGACACTTCTATCGTTGCCTACAAAAGCAAGCAAACGCCCGTTAGGAGAAAACTGAACAGACTCGTTCACCTCGCAATGGTTCAAATGTCCCCGTATACCGCCTACACGCTCCAGTTCAAGTCCAAAGCAATCAGATATGTAACCATAGTGATACTCCCTTGAGTACCCTTCCTCTGATCGATACCAACTACAGGCAATTGCCTTCCCATCTGGTGAGAAGCTTAATGATTTGACATAACCGTAATAGGCATTGTTTATTAGTGAAAAATCTAACAGACTCCACAACTGAACTCCCCCTATTGTCCAGCGCCTGTCGAAGAAACCATCGTACTCGTAGCACACATCTCCGCCCCACATAGCCAATGCACTTCCTTCAGGCGAGAACGCAAAGCCAGTGAGCGGAAGATAGAAGGCATAACAGGAGTAAGCATCAAAGAAGATTGTACCTACTTGGGTGCCGTCTTCTACACGCCACAATTCAACTTTGTTCGGTCGTTCATACATACTTGCAGCAGCAAGCATTTGCCCATCTGGGGAAAACTTGACCTTGTGATACGGTTGGCTCCCCGTAATAGTACGAAGTAGCGCTCCATCTTCCACGCGGAACAGCTTAACTGCGCCATTGTCCATAAGTGCAATCAATTCTCCACTGGGTGAAAAATCGAACGCGCACCCTGTGAGGGTATACATCAATGAGCCATCCGAGACGCGCCATATACCGATAGTTCGTTCGGTTTGGTCAAGACAATATCCTGATCCTGACGCCAGTACGCTCCCATCAGGCGAGAACACAATGTCGGAACCAACCCCCATTCCCCTGAGGGTATACATCAGTGAGCCGTCGGCTACACGCGATACATGAACTGCTCTATCTTCAGTTGCTGATGCAATTAGCCTACTGTCTGGAGACAGTGAAAGATTTACGATTGGAGCCGTATGCTCTATGGTGCGAACGATAGAACCATCTGATACGCGCCGTAGCTCGATAGTTCTTGGATCGCTCATTGCTGCCAGCAAGCGTCCATCGGGTGAAAACCTCAGTGGCAACCCTCGCTTCCCAAGTGTGCGTACCAGAGAACCGTCCTCTACATTCCACAACCTAATAGCATCGCCCCCCGTTGAAACGAGCAATCGCGCATCTGGTGCGAACGCCACGCTCGAAACGCTCGAATGTCCTGTAAGAGTATGCATCAGCGAACCGTCTTCTACACGCCATATGCGAATAGTTCTATCTTCCCCTCCCGATGCGAGCAAACCGCCGCCAGGTGAGAAGGCAAGGCTTCTGACCGCATTCGCATGCCCCACCAAAGTGTGCACCAGTGAGCCGTCCGATACACGCCACAGCTTAATCGTGGAACCGACGATTGACGCAATCATGCTCCAGTCAGGGGAAAACACCCATCTCTCGTTGTAGGTTCCTGAGCCCTGAACTTGAATATGAAGTGTGCGAATCAGTTCCCCATCCTCAACCCGCCAGAACGCAATCGTGCCACTTCCACTGAACCAAGACGCTATCAGGCTACCATCGGGCGAAAACGCCACACGATCACCTACGCCCGCGATGGTTCGTACTAAGGTACCGTCGTCCACGCGCCACAACTTGATATCATTGTAGTATTGGGTCACATAGCCGTTTTCATCTATGACATAACCGCGTTGAATCGAGGCGAGCAGGGTTCCGTCTGGAGAGATTGCAACATGATGAACATCTTCGCGAGGAAGCTCAATTGAGATACTTCTTCCACTGTCAAGGCGCATTATTGTAATCCAACCGTTGTATTCGCTGTAATGTCTGTCATAATCATAATAAAAGTAGGTTGATGCACTCACCATTACAGCTCCATCTTGGGAGAAGACAATGCTATTAACACTGCCTCTCGTGTATATGCGTTCATCTGTGCCATCTGACCGCAACAAAACGATTTGTCCGATGGAGTACTCATCGTATCGTCCGGTACACCGGCCGCCCATTCCAGCGGCAAAGGTATTTCCGTCTGGTGAGTATGCCAAAACACGAGGAGAATAATAATAACCGCAGCCTGTCTCTCCAAAACTCTCCCTGAAACAACAGCTGCTATACCCATCATACAACAACTTTACTCCCAGAATAGCCTCGTCCTCCACGCGCCATAGCTTAATGCTATAATATGGATCAATACTATCACCACTATGTGCGGAAGCAATCAGGCTACCGTCCGCAGAGAACGCTGCCATTATCGAGTTGTTCCCACTGATACCGCATCGCCAAACAATCTCTGGGCGCTCTTGTGCAATCGCAGTCAAAGTAATCGAACACAAGAACAGTATCCCCAAGCAAAGATGCAGTCTCGTTAGGGAACGCACAGCCTCGTAAACCGTCCTATTACGGCGCACAATCCTACTCAACCGCGACACCATGGTTCTCACCTCTACTCTTGTTCCTGCCTGTGAGCAGTCACCCACAATTATAGCACACTTTGCAGCGTTTGTCAAGACTTTCGAAAGAGGGTGCTCGAAAATACCACTCTCTACGCCCTGTCTGCTACCCGACGAACACTACACAAACAATTGCCTCCGTCACCCCCCACGCGCAACCACTGCACCAAGTTCCATAACACCAACATCCCCCACACCCACACCCGCGCATACGCCCAACGACGACACCCCGCATAACTCCCATACACCCCCTTCACACTCCCAAACACCTGCTCTATCCGATACCGCTCCCGCAACGCCCAACCATACGCCCCCAAACGCTCCAACACCCGCACACGCGCCGCATCTCGAACCCCCTGACGCACCCCTAATAAGGGTACATCGCTTGAGTTCACTGTGTGCGGGGCGCGCACGCTTTTTCGCCCTCACCCCCAGCCCCTCTCCCACCGCGTGGGAGAGGGGTCTGAAGTCTGCCATTTCGAGCAGGCGTGAACACACCCCGCAG
>NZ_JANSIV010000171.1:3727-15582 GCF_047502705.1 Synechococcus sp. H70.1 | reverse complement strand
TGAGCCAACGCGCCTACCGCCAGGGCCAGCCAGCTGCAGAGAACCCAAGTGCCTAAGCTAACTTTGCGCCGCAGCGCAGTGAGGAAGAGGAGAGGCATGGCAACATCTTCTGGAGAGACAAAATCCTGCGGCAGGGATCCTCACCCTGCAAAGGGGTTGTTGGTCTGCCACTGTTGGATAAAAACAGGCACCATGTTGCGCACCTGCAGCCGAAACAGGCCCGCCGCCGCATCCTCAAACAGGGGCTCCCCCCCCACATCGTCCCGCCCATAGGCCTCGTAGTAGCGAGCCCGATCCCCCGGCCGATCCCGCTGCAAGTCCACTACCACCACTACCCCGCGGCTGCGCAACTGGTTGGGGGTGAAATTGGGGATCTCCACAGGGATTGCCGGCGCTAGGAAGCGCAAGGCCGTATTCAGCAGCGGGCTGCCCTGGCGGTTGTAATCGCGAGAGATCTGCAGGTGGGTCAAGAGGATGTAGCGCAAGCCAAGGGCATCCCCGATAACCTTCAGCTTGGCCAAATCAGCGGTGTAGCGCTCATCCGCATCCAGCAAGGTTAGTCCCTGGAGAAGAGGCAGAAGCGGCTCAAAGCGGGGATCCGGCCCCAAAGGCCCCTTCAAGAGCAGTACCGGTCGCTGCGGCTGCAACTCCTTCAGGGCCAGGCTGAGGTGGCGGGCCAGCTCATCCGAGTAAACCGGCTCATCCGGCAAAAGGCCAATCCCCTCCGGCTTGTGGGTCGGCTCCCCCGGCGGCAGGTGAATATCTTGGGTGGATACAAAACCGGCCCGCACCTCCACCTGGGTGCTGGTGGGGGGGAACCCCGGTACCTCCACATCCACCCAGTACAGCCCCGCTGGCAGCGGCGGCAGGACATAGGTGCCGTCGGCAGCAATGGGAACCGTCTGCTGGGGTTGGGTGGCGGTGGCAGCTAGGCGCACAACTCCGGTCTGGACGGGCTGGCCGGCAATGTCCAGCACCCGCCCCGTCACCACGCCGCGGTTGCCTGCGGAGGCAGCTTCCTCCGCCCCCCCCTCGCCAACTTGAGCTTGAAGATCCCGATCCACCAGACGGTGCAGAGCCGGGATCCCTGCCGCCACCACCCACAGATCCCGCTCCCCCAGCATCGCCAAGCCCGTTGGCTGCCCCTCCAGCCGCAGCGAGGTGGCCAATCGTCCTGCCTCCAGATCCACGATTTGCAGACGGTTGCTGTTGCGGGAGGTTACGTAAGCCCAGCGGCCATCGGGGGAAAGGGCCAGCCGCGTCGGTCGCCAGTCCAGGCCCACCCGCTGCAGGGCCTCGCCGCTGCGGCCCAGATCCAGCACCGTCAGATCTTGGCTGCCAGAGTTGAGCACTACTAGGCGTTGCCGTTGGGCATCCAGAGCCATCGCTTCTGGGGTATTGCCGCCGCGCCAGCGGGCCAGCAGCTCGCCATTGTCCGGGTTGACCACCAGCACACTGAGGGGATCCTCCCCAGCTAGGCCCACAAACAGCACCCCTCGCTGGGCGTCGTAGGCCAAAGCCAAGGGGGGACCCGGTAGGGGCAAACTGCGGGCCTGCAGCTCCTTCGCCTCCTCCCCTGGGCGCGGTGGGGCGGGGATTACCGCCAAGCTCTGGGCGGCAGGCAGGGAGGCGAAAACCCGTCCCCTGGCGGGATCCACTGCCAGATCCAAGGCCCCCGCCGGCAGCCGGTACGACCAGAGCAGCTCCCCGGTTAGTAGATCGAGGGCCACCACGCCGGGAGCAGTAGGGCCAGAGGCATAGACCACCTGATGCGCCGCATCCACCCGCACCACGCTGGGGGCAAAGCCCACCGCCACCTGCCACAGGGGATCGCCGCTTGCTCCATCCAGCAGCAGGACCGCCTGGGCTTCCAGCAGTCCCACCGCCAGCCAGCCCCGCTCCGACACCCCATCAATGCGGTCCGCCGAGCTGGGCAGCGGCAGTATCTCCCCCACCGTCACGGGCCTGGCAGCCTCCTCAGAGGCCGCCGGCAGGGCCCACCCTGCAACCCCTAGACCCAGCAGGCCACTCACCCCAACCAGCCACTGCCAGCGCATGGCCTTTTTCGCTCCCCCACCAAGTCTGCTCTGCTGCTTCGCCCAATCAGCATAGCCAACCTCTCCCCAGATCCCTGGCAGCAAGCCCGAACAATTTTTGACAGCTTGCCGCAGCGACCTTAGAATGGATATTCGCTGGTTTTGACAGGATCAACCATGAAGGTGCGGCCCTCCGTCCGTCGAATTTGCGAAAAGTGCCGAGTTATTCGCCGCCGTGGCCGGGTGATGGTCATTTGTCCTTCCAACCCGAAGCACAAGCAGCGGCAAGGCTAAAGGCGGCGGAGGAAAACCGATCCCCTGACGGCGCCAAGAGCCCTCCTAGGCAAAGCTTCTCAACAGCAGCAACCTAACCCAGCGAGCAAGTTTGTTGGCAAGGTACCCCTAACCATGGCACGGATTGCGGGCGTTGACCTCCCCCGAGACAAGCGAATTGAGATTGCCCTCACCTACATCTACGGCATTGGACTCACCCGCTCCCGCCAAATTTTGGCCAAGACGGGTATCAACCCTGACACCCGCACCCGCGACCTTACCGACGCGGAGGTGGCTGCCCTGCGGGCGGTGGTGGAAAACGAGTACCAGGTGGAGGGGGATCTGCGCCGGCAGGAGGCCATGAACATCAAGCGCCTCATAGATATTGGCACCTACCGAGGTCGGCGCCACCGCCTAAATCTGCCCGTGCGTGGCCAGCGCACCCGCACCAACGCCCGCACGCGCAAAGGAGTCAGGAAAACCGTAGCTGGCAAGAAGAAACCTCCCGCCAAGAAGTAAATCTTTCCCCCACCTCCTGCAACTCTAAGTGGTTCCAAGGACGCACAGGTCATGGCTCAGCAGCAACGGCGCGGACGCAAGGTCAAGAAAAATATCCCCAACGGGGTGGCCTACATTCAGTCCACCTTTAACAACACCATCGTTACCATCACGGATCCCAACGGCAACGTGGTGTGTTGGGCTTCGGCAGGCTCCACCGGATTCAAGGGCGCCAAGAAGGGTACCCCCTTTGCTGCCCAGATGGCAGCAGAGAGCGCAGCGCGGCAGGCCATGGAGAACGGCATGCGGCAGATTGAGGTAATGGTCAGCGGGCCTGGCGCCGGTCGAGAGACGGCCATTCGGGCTCTCCAGGCCGCAGGTCTAGAGATTACCCTCATTCGCGACATCACTCCCATTCCTCACAACGGCTGCCGGCCGCCCAAGCGGCGGCGCGTCTAGGGGGATCCTGGCCTCTAGTTTGAGGACCCCACCCCCCTTGCCCCCTAGCACCAGAGGAGAGACAAGCTCGAGTTTTCTCAGTTCTCCAACGGATATCCAGCCAGACGGACGGGGCTACTCATTATGATGCAAACTAGCCGAACCCTCCACCATCCCAGCAGCAAAGCAGCTGCCAGTGCTGCTCCCTATCAAACTGAGTGCATCGAATCCCATCAGGAAGCCAATGGTGTTTACTACGGCAAATTTGCTCTGGGGCCCCTGGAGCGCGGTCAAGGAATCACGGTAGGCAATGCCTTGCGGCGGGTACTCCTCTCCAACTTGGAAGGAACGGCGGTGACGGCCGTGCGCATTGCCGGGGTAACCCACGAGTTTTCCACCGTCCCCGGGGTGCGGGAAGACGTGATGGAGATCCTACTCAACATGAAGGAGCTGGTCCTGCGCTCCAGCTCTCCTGAGCCCCAGGTAGGCCGTTTAGTGGCGCAGGGGCCGGGGGAAGTGACTGCTGAGAAGCTGCAGCTGCCCAGCGGCGTGGAAGTGATTAACCCCCGTCACCACATTGCCACCCTGGCGGAGGGAGCCATCCTGGAGATGGAGTTCATGATTGGCCGCGGACGGGGCTATCGCGCCGTTGATTACGCCGATAGCAAATCAATGTCTATTGACTTTCTCCAAATTGACTCCGTCTTCATGCCAGTGCGCAAGGTCAACTACACCGTCGAGCCAGCTCGGGTGGGGCAGTCGCTGGAAAAAGATCGCCTCATCCTGGAGATCTGGACCAACGGCAGCCTGACTCCCCAGGAGGCGCTCAGCCAAGCAGCTCGCATTTTGGTAGGTCTGTTCTCGCCGCTGCAGGAGGTTAGCTTTGACACCCCCTCAGCCCCTCAGCAAGCAGAGGACACCCAGAAAAACCAAATCCCCATCGAGGAGCTGCAGCTCTCGGTGCGGGCCTACAACTGCCTCAAGCGAGCCCAGATCCACACCCTGGCCGATCTATTGCTCCATACCGAGGAAGATCTGCTCGAAATCAAAAACTTCGGCCAGAAATCGGCCGAGGAGGTGGTGCAGGCTTTGAAAAACCGCTTTGGCCTGACGCTGCCCCGCGAAAGGAGCAAGAGCTAGCCTCCTCAGGGGACCTGCCTAAAACTCGTAGGACAAAGAGCAGAGGTTACCATGCGTCACCGCCGTCGTACCCCTCACCTCAACAAGCCCCCTGACCAACGCAAGGCCCTGCTGCGGGCGTTGACCACGGCTTTGCTGCGCTACGGGCGAATTGTTACCACCAAAGCTCGGGCCAAAGCTGTGCGCGCCACCACCGAGAAGATGATTACCCTAGCCAAGGACGGCTCCCTGGCAGCGCGGCGGCAGGCCCTAGCCTACCTCTACGACAAGGAGCTGGTGCGCTCCCTGTTTGAACAAGCCCCCGAGCGCTACCGGGATCGAGCGGGAGGCTACACCCGCATCCTGCGCACTGTGCGCCGACGGGGCGACGGGGCAGAAATGGCCGTCATCGAGCTGGTGTAGGCCCCATGCAGAGCCGTCGCATTGCCCTTAAGATTCAGTACCTTGGCAGTGGCTTTCGCGGCTGGCAACGGCAAGCTGGCCAGCGGACGGTGCAAGGGGTGTTGGAAGAGGCCATTACCGCACGGGCTGGCCATCCAGTAACCGTGTACGGGGCAGGTCGCACCGACACCGGGGTACATGCGGCTGGCCAGGTAGCCCACTTCGACACCACCTGCGGCATTCCGCCAACGGAGTGGGCGCGAGTGCTCAACGACTGCCTACCGGAAGATGTGGTCGTGCTGGCTTCAGCCCCTGTGTCTGAAGATTGGCATGCCCGCTTTTCTGCTAGGTGGCGCCGCTACCGCTACCTTATCCTCAATCGCGAGCTGCCGGACGTATTCTGGCGGCCCTTCAGTTGGCAGGTGCGCTGGCCCTTGCAGGTGGAGCCAATGGCCGAGGCCCTCCGCTCCCTCTTGGGGGAGCACAACCTGGAAGCCTTCCGCTGCCGCGGATCCGATCGACCCCACTCGTGGGTGCGGGTGGAGGAGGTGCTCTGTCAACGGATAGGGGACTTCATCAGCATCGAAGTGCAGGCCAGCGGCTTCCTCTACCGGATGATGCGGCTGCTGGTGGGATCCCTGGAGGTGGTGGGCCGGGGCGAGCTTAGCCCGCAGCAATTTGTCCACCTCTGGCAACACAACGACTGGAGCCAGATGCGCACCCGCTACAGCGCTCCCCCGCAGGGCCTGTGCCTACTGGATGTGGGCTATGCTAGGGATCCCTTTGGCCGACGCTTTCCCCCCTCCTTTCCCTTTGGGGAAGCTCCTGCAACTGCTCCCCTCTCCTCGCCCGTGGGTGTTCTTTCTCTGGTTTGAGTATTCCTTTGAGCTGCCATGAACAAGACTCCCCTTCCTACCCCCTCCACTTTAGCCCCGCGCTGGTACGTCATTGATGCGGCTGGCCAGCGCCTTGGCCGCCTAGCGGTAGTTGTGGCCAACCTCCTACGGGGCAAGCACAAGCCCAACTTTACCCCCCACCTGGATACGGGGGACTACGTGATCGTGATCAACGCCGAGAAAGTGGTGGTTACTGGCAAAAAGCGCACCCAAAAGCTCTACCGCCGCCACTCCGGGCGTCCCGGCGGCATGAAGGTGGAGACTTTTGCCCAACTGCAAGCGCGGCTGCCAGAGCGGGTAATTGAGAAAGCGGTCAAGGGGATGTTGCCCCACACCCGCCTAGGCCGGCGGCAATTTACCAAGCTGAAAGTATACGCCGGCCCCCACCACCCCCACGAGGCCCAGCAACCGCAGGTCTATCCCATCCACACGATCCCAGGAGCCCAAGCATGACCCCAACAACTAGCCATCAGCGAGCCGTCTATTGGGGAACTGGGCGCCGCAAAACTGCCGTCGCCCGCGTGCGCCTGGTGCCCGGCACAGGCAAGATCATTATTAACGACCGGCCCGGTGAGGAGTACTTGCAGTACCAGGAGGCATTCCTGGCCAGTGTGAAAGCGCCGCTGGAGCTCCTTGGCCTGGAGAACTCCTATGACATCTTGGTGCGCGCCCATGGGGGCGGCCTCCACGGCCAGGCCGATGCCATTAAGTTAGGAGTGGCCCGCGCCCTCTGCCAGCTGGATCCGTCCAACCGCGGCCCCCTCAAGGCAGAGGGCTACCTAACCCGCGATCCCCGCGCTGTGGAGCGCAAGAAGTACGGCTTGCGCAAAGCCCGCAAAGCTCCTCAGTACTCGAAACGCTAGGGATCCCTGCCATTGCTTTTTCAAGGTCAATCTTGATAGACAAGGGTATAGAAACACGCCCAGCGGAGGAGATTGCTATGCCCAAAAAAGGAATCCACCCGCAGTGGTACCCAGAGGCTAAAGTTATCTGCAACGGTGAGGTGGTCATGACCGTGGGATCCACCAAGCCGGAGCTCAAGGTTGAGGTGTGGTCTGGCAACCATCCCTTCTTCACTGGCACCCAAAAGATTATCGACACCGAAGGGCGAGTGGAGAAGTTCATGCGCAAGTACGGCATGAGCAGTGGCAAGAAGGCCCAGTAGAGTTTTCCCTTGCCCTGCTCAGGACGGTCTGGATTCCTTGCTAGCGTTGGATCTATGGCTTCTGCTCAGCTAATCGAGCAGTTAAAAAACGTTGAAGCCACCTTCCAGGAGTTGACGGTGCGCTTGGCCGATCCCGATGTGGCCACCGATCCGGCGGAGCTGCAGCGGATTGCCAAGGCTCGCTCCTCCCTGGAAGCCACAGTGCAAGCTTTTCACGACTGGCAAAAGCTCACTCGCGACCTCCAGCAGACAGAGGAGCTTTTGCGGGAGGCGGCCTCCGACCCAGAGCTGGAGGCGATGGTGAGGGCAGAGCTGGAGCAACTGCGCGCCCGCCAAGAGCAACTGGAGGAGAAGCTGACCCTGCTGCTCCTGCCCCGGGATCCCAACGACGAAAAAAACATCATGTTGGAGATCCGCGCTGGCACGGGTGGGGAGGAAGCGGCCCTCTGGGCAGCCGATCTGGCCCGCATGTACACCCGCTACGCCGAGAAGATGGGCTGGTCAGTGCGCCTGGTCAGTCTTTCCGAGGGTGACATGGGCGGCTATAAAGAGGCCATCCTGGAAATCCGCGGCGATCAGGTCTACAGCAAGCTGAAGTTTGAAGCCGGCGTTCACCGGGTGCAGCGGGTGCCCATCACGGAAGCCCAGGGGCGCATCCACACTTCAACCGCCACGGTGGCAGTGATGCCGGAGGTGGACGAGGTGGAGGTGGTGATTGATCCCAAAGACATCGAGATTAGAACGGCGCGTTCCGGCGGGGCGGGTGGCCAAAACGTCAACAAAGTGGAAACGGCGGTGGATCTCCTCCACAAGCCCACTGGGATCCGCGTCTTCTGCACTGAGGAGCGCTCCCAGCTCCAAAACCGCCAGCGGGCAATGCAAATTTTGCGGGCTAAGCTTTACGAGATGAAGCTGCGGGAGCAACAGGCCTCCATTAGCTCTGCCCGCCGCATGCAGGTAGGAACAGGAGCCCGTTCAGAAAAAATTCGCACCTACAACTATAAGGACAACCGCGTCACTGACCACCGCCTTAACCAGAATTTTCCCCTACAGCCCATCTTGGATGGAGAGCTGGACGAGCTCCTCCAGGCTTGTATTGGCCTATACCAAAAGGAGCTGCTGGCGGAGCTCTCGTAGGCGGGGAGGGGATCCCTTCCTGCTGCCAACCTGGCGGTAGAATGAATACCCATATCGAGTAACCCGAGGAATCCTCCCCATGCTGGCTGAGTACCGCCAACATGCCGCTGCCCGCGCAGCGCAAGGGATCCCGCCGCTGCCCTTGAACGCTGCCCAGACCAGCCAGGTGTGCGAGCTGCTCAAGGATCCCCCTGCTGGCGAGGAAGCTTTTTTGTTGCATTTGCTCACAGAGCGGGTGCCGCCGGGGGTGGACGAAGCGGCCTATGTGAAGGCGGGCTTTTTGGCCGCTGTGGCTAAGGAAGAAGTGCACTCGCCCCTCATTACCCCCCGGCGGGCGGTGGAGCTCTTGGGGACGATGCTGGGGGGCTACAACGTCCAGGTGTTGCTGGAGCTGCTGCAGGATAGGCGGCAGGAGATCGCGGCAGCAGCGGCCCGCGCCCTTAGCCACACGCTGCTGGTTTTCGATGCCTTCCACGACGTGCTGGAACTCAGCCAAGCCGGCAACGCCTATGCGCGGCAGGTCATCGAGTCCTGGGCCGCCGGGGAGTGGTTTACTGCCAGGCCGCCCCTGGCCGAGGCCATCACCGTAACGGTGTTCAAAATTGCTGGCGAGATCAACACTGACGACCTTTCCCCTGCGGCCCACGCCACCACCCGCCCGGACATCCCTCTGCACGCCCAGAGCATGCTGGAGGCGCGCGCACCGGGAGCGATAGCAACCATTGCTGAGCTGAAGCGCCGCGGCTATCCCGTGGCCTTTGTGGGGGATGTGGTGGGCACGGGATCCTCCCGCAAGTCTGCCCTCAACTCCCTCCTCTGGCACATTGGCCACGACATTCCCTATGTGCCCAACAAGCGGGCCGGCGGGGTGATTCTGGGGGGCACGATTGCACCCATTTTCTTCAACACCGCCGAAGATGCCGGCGCCCTGCCCATCCAGTGCGATGTCTCACGGCTGGAGACGGGCATGGTGGTGACAATCCACCCCTACGAAGGTGTCATCCGTTCTGAGGATGGCCAAGTCCTCTCCACCTTCTCCCTGCAACCCGTGACCTTGCCGGACGAGGTGCGGGCGGGGGGCCGCATTCCCCTCTTGATTGGCCGGGCCCTCACCGACAAAACCCGCCAGGCCCTGGGGCTGGATCCCTCTCCCCTATTTATCCGCCCCACCCCGCCCGCCGACACCGGCAAAGGCTATACCCTGGCCCAGAAAATTGTCGGCAAAGCCTGTGGGCTGCCGGGGATCCGTCCGGGCACCAGTTGTGAGCCCCTGATCACCACCGTGGGATCCCAGGACACCACCGGGCCCATGACCCGCGACGAGCTGAAGGAGCTGGCCTGCCTGGGGTTTAGTGCCGACCTGGTGCTGCAGAGCTTCTGCCACACCGCCGCCTACCCCAAGCCGGTGGACATCCAGATCCACAAAGAGCTGCCCGACTTCTTTGCCTCGCGGGGGGGCGTTGTCCTGCGGCCGGGCGACGGCATCATCCACTCCTGGCTCAACCGCATGCTACTGCCGGATACCGTCGGCACCGGGGGCGACTCCCACACCCGCTTTCCTTTGGGCATCTCCTTCCCGGCGGGATCGGGGTTGGTGGCCTTTGCTGCTGCTATGGGGGTGATGCCCCTGAATATGCCGGAGTCGGTACTGGTGCGCTTCCGGGGGGAATTGCAGCCCGGGATCACCCTGCGGGACATCGTCCACGCCATCCCCTACGTGGCCATCCAGCGGGGGCTGCTCACCGTCGAGAAGCAGGGCAAGAAAAACGTCTTTGCTGGGCGAATTATGGAGATCGAGGGCCTGCCCCATCTCAAGGTGGAGCAAGCCTTTGAGTTGACCGACGCCTCAGCAGAGCGCAACTGCGCCGCCTGCACCATTAAGCTCAGCGTCGAGACGGTTGCCGAGTACCTGCGCTCCAACGTGGTGCTGTTGAAAAACATGATTGCCCGCGGCTATCAGGATGCGAGAACCCTGCTGCGGCGCATCGCCAAGATGGAGGCCTGGCTGGCCAACCCCACTTTGCTGGAGGCGGATCCCGACGCCGAATACGCTGCCGTGATTGAGATTGACCTCAGCAGCATCACCGAGCCCATTGTCTGTGCCCCCAACGATCCCGACAAGGTGATGACCCTGAGCGAAGTCCACGCCCAGTATGCCGCCGGCAACCCCGACACACCCATCCAAATTGACGAGGTGTTTATTGGCTCCTGCATGACCAACATTGGCCACTACCGGGCGGCTGCCAAGATTTTGGAAGGGCAGGGGCGGGTTAAGGTGCGCCAACTGTGGATCTGCCCACCCACCCGCATGGACGAGGCGCAACTGCGGGCTGAAGGGGTATACAGCATCTTTGCCGCTGCTGGCGCAAGAACGGAGATGCCCGGCTGCAGCCTGTGCATGGGCAACCAGGCCCGCGTGGCAGATGGAGCCACCGTTATGTCCACCTCTACCCGTAACTTTGACAACCGCATGGGCAAAGGTGCACGGGTCTACCTGGGATCCGCCGAGCTGGCGGCTGTCTGTGCCCTCCTGGGGCGGATCCCTACCCCTGAGGAATACCGGGAGATCGTGGCCACCAAGATCCAGCCCTTTGCCGGCGAGCTGTACCGCTACCTCAACTTCCACGAGATCCCTGGCTTTGAGGACGAAGGGCGGATCATCCCCCGCGAGCAAATGCCCAAGCTGGAGGAAGTCCTCGGGAGCCGTTCCTAAAGGGGCCACTCTGATAGCATGGCAGCATGGTTTGCTAGCCTTGGAGAAATCCTGATGGCCCTGCCCCGAAAACTCGCCCGCCAGATCCACCGCGCCCTGGCTCCCCTCCTGGCCCTGCCCCTGGTAGTGACGGTGGTAACGGGATCCCTTTACCAAATTGCCCGCCTCAACGGCAACTTGGACTACTACTGGCTAATCCAAATCCACAAAGGGCAGTGGGGGCCGCTGGATCTGCAGGCCATCTACCCCTTCTTAAACGGCTTGGGGCTGTTGGTGATGGTGGCTACCGGCCTGAGTTTGTGGTTGCAAACGAGATCCCATCCCCTCTCCAAGCGCAGCGATTCCTGAGAGCTTTCTCCTGATTCTTGGGTGAGAAAATACCCCAACTGATTTCCAGAAAACTCGACCTCTGGAGGCAGCTAGACAGCTTACCCTAATGTATAGGGGCTAGGCTAAAGCCTTGTGAGTAAAGCTTGAAGAGAAGTTAACCAAAAGTTAACCAAAATAGGAGGTGGATAGATATGGCTCTGGTTCGCTGGGATCCCTTTCGGGAAATTGACGAAATTCAACGGGAAATGAACCGGATGTTTGACCGGCTGATGGCTCGTCCTACCGAGCCTGATACCTTTGCCTTCGTGCCGGCGGTGGAAATGCACGACGATCCGGAAACCATTACCCTCAAGCTGGAGCTGCCCGGCTTAAACCCCAACGATCTGGACATCCAAGCGACGGCGGAATCGATCTCCATCAGCGGCGAGCGGCGTTTTGAAAAACGCTCCGAAGACAAAGGCGTAACCCGCACCGAGTTCCGCTACGGGCGCTTCCAACGGGTGATCCCGCTGCCCAACCGGATCAAGCACGATCAGGTGAAAGCGGAATACAAAGATGGCATCCTCACCCTGACGCTGCCCAAAGCGGACTCTGAAAAAGCCCACGTGGTCAAAGTGAACGTTGTCTCCTAATCGGCTGAGATAAGCGTCACTCTTGGCTTAAGCAAGTCTAGATCCTAGAGGGTAGGCCACGAGCCTACCTTTTTTGCTTTTCGGCTTGTCCATCCTCAACTCCCCTCTCCCTGAGGGAGAGGGGCCGGGGGTGAGGGAATACTCCCTCCCAGGGATCCGATTTGAAGACGGGGAATTTCTCGTCTTCGTTGGCCCCTCCGGCTGTGGCAAGACCAC
>NZ_JANSIV010000171.1:0-3627 GCF_047502705.1 Synechococcus sp. H70.1 | reverse complement strand
TTGAAGACGGGGAATTTCTCGTCTTCGTTGGCCCCTCCGGCTGTGGCAAGACCACCACTTTGCGCCTCCTGGCCGGCCTGGAGGAGGTGAGTGCCGGCTCCATCTACATCGGCAACCGCCGGGTGAACGACGTTCCCCCCAAGGATCGGGACATTGCCATGGTCTTCCAGTCCTATGCCCTCTACCCCCACATGACCGTGGCCGAGAACATGGCCTTTGGCCTTAAGCTGCGCGGCCTGCCTAGGGCGGAGATCGAAAGCCGAGTTCGGGGGGTGGCCAAGCGGCTGGGGATCGAACACCTGCTCCACCGCAAGCCCAAGGAACTTTCCGGTGGGCAGCGGCAGCGGGTTGCCGTCGGGCGGGCCATTGTGCGCAACCCGGCGGTGTTTTTGATGGATGAGCCCCTCTCCAACCTCGACGCCAAGCTGCGGGTGCAGGCGCGGGCCGAGATCAGCAAGTTGCACATGCAACTGGGCACCACCTTCATCTACGTCACCCACGACCAGGTGGAAGCCATGACCATGGGCAACCGCATTGCCGTCATGAAGGATGGCCGCCTGCAACAGGTGGATACCCCCCAGGCCCTCTACAGCCGCCCCGCCAACCTGTTTGTGGCCGGCTTCATCGGCAGCCCTTCCATGAACTTCTTCTCAGCCAAGCTGCGGGAGCAAGAGGGCACCCTCTGGGTGGATAGCGGCGCCTTCCGCGTGCCCATCCCCCCCCACCAGGCGGATCCCTATCGGCCCCGCGCCGGCCAGCCGGTCATCTTCGGCATCCGCCCGGAAAACATCCACGATCCCCAGTACCAGCCCCCAGGGATCCAACCCGCCCGCGTGCGCGCCAGAGTTGCCGTTGTCGAGCCCCTGGGCTCTGAAGTCCTCCTCCACCTCAGCGCCGCCGACCCCGAAGGGATCCTCCCCGAGCAGGAGTTTGTGGCCCGCGTGGATCCCCGTACCCAGCTTCGCGTCAACCAATGGGCAGAAGTGGTCTTTGACATGGATCGCTTCCACCTCTTTGACCCGCAAACCGAGGAGCGGCTGGGATAACGCTAAAAAGCCCTCGGAAAGCTAGGGGCTTGGAAAAGCTGCTAACTGCAGTCGCCCTTACCGTAGCGGCGAGTTTAGGAGAATCACCAGGCGCTCTTCCAAAAACTTCAGGTTGGCCAACACTTGGCTAAACGCTTCTTCCTGCGTCCAGTCCATAATCTCCATGGCTTTGTGAACCAGCAATTGCACCGGCACCGGCAAGGGGCCGAAGACATCCACCAGCCAGCGCACCGAGAAAGGATCGATGGTAATGTTCCCCTCAGCGCCCGGCCAGCCGTTGATGTTGACAGGCCCGTTGTCGCGAATGGCGTTGAGGAACGCCTGCTTGGCATCCAACCTCACCAAAAGCGGGTGGGCTTGTACAGTGCCATTCCACCATTCGTCGTTCGTAAACGGCTCAGGCTTGGGAATGCCGGGGTGCCCACACCAAAAGTCGATCAGGCGGGTCATGTTGGGGAAAACCAGCTCGATGAAGTGAAGCTTTTGCTCCTCGCTTAACTTGTTGATTTGCCGCATCGTGTAGGGCACCGGCTTGGTCAAAACCCTCTCCACCTTCCACTGCTGCCAGTTCACCATGCTAATAAACTCAAGGCCGGCCTGCCTTAACATCTCAAACACCTGCGGCACCGTAAAGCCCTTGTCGCTGCGCAGCAGGAAATTGGCCAGAATCCCCCCTGTGGTTTTGATGGCATCGCCGTTCCAGTGGCTCTTCACAAAGCTGGCATCGGTGAGAGCTTCCATCACCTCCCGCAGCAGCGGTACAGCTTTGGCCGCTGGCTCATCCATCACCCCCAGCAGCTCCATCGCCTCCTGCATGTTGAAGATAAACTGCCGCTGATAAAGGCTGTGCACATTGGTGCGAATGATCCCATCAGGCTTGAGCACCTGCCGCATGCCTTTCAAGCCGGCCACCGGGTCGTCCAGCAGGTAGAGAACGTCGTTGCAGGCGATAAAATCAAACTCCTCCCCCAGCGCCGTCATGTCGGTAATGTCCATAACATGAAAGCTGGCGTTCTCGATTTTGTGGAACTTGAAGCGCTGCTTCGCCAGCTTGATGGATTCAGGTGAAATATCCACTCCCACATAGCGAGCGCCGGGGTTGGCAGTTGCCAAAACCAAAGTTTCCCAGCCGGAGCCACAGCCGGCATTGAGCATCACCTTGCCTTCCGGCAGTACCACCTTGCGATCCCGCAGGTACCTGGCTGTTGTGAGGCTGTTGGCAAACAGGGCCAGGTTGTCGGTAACCGTCTGCTCAATCGGCACATTTGGGTAGGGAAACTCGTCAAACTGCGCCTGGACGGGGTTGGACACAACTTTCTCTGCCATGGCGGCCTTCCTGTGTTTTTAGGTATCCCAAACTCTTAGCACGCTCCCTATCTTACTGCACAGCCAGCAATCTATATCTCTCCGGCGTTCCTCTGGCCTTGAAGCGGGTAATCTTTGCTGGTAACTTTTTGATGGCGCTGCCTTAGTGTTGATCATCCTGCCAGAGGGTTTTTTCTATGGGCTCACGCAGACGCCTATTGCTGTTGGCGGTAACTTTTCTCTTCGGGATCCTGGCAGCCTGCGGCCTGGCCACGGGGCCTGGCTTGATCAGCCGGCCAGAGACGCCCTCCTCCACCCCTGCCGCCTACTACGACGGCAACCCCCAATCGGTAACCATCCGCGATGCCGCCATCGCCTTTGCCATCGCCAGCGGGATCACCCAGCCCAGCCAGATTGTTAGCTTTGTCAACAACGTTTTGCGGTTGCAGCCGCCCATAACTTTGGCTGAGGTAACCACAGCCAACCCCAACCCGGTTGCCATTTCCGATTTCGATGGCGACGGCAGGGGGGGAACGGATCGGGACGCGGCCATCTTGTTTGCCATTGCCACTCTGCGAACCCGCGAGGCCAACCGCATCAACGATTTTGTCAACAATGTGCTGCGGCTACAGCCTCCCCTTAACCTGACGCCCGAACAGGCAGCCAGGTTGCCGGGGCCAGGGTTTGTCCCACCGACAGCCTCGCCTACTCCTTCTGCTTCTCCAACGGCCTCGCCTTCGCCCACTCCTTCCCCCATGGCCTCGCCCTCGCCGTCATCCTCTGAGATCTCCACCCTGGGGGTGCCGCAGACGGTAACGGGTCGCCTGACCACCAGTAGTCCGCGGGATCCCCGTCGCCCGGATCACTTCATCCAGGAGTTCCTGCTCAGCGCGTCCGCGGGGCAAACGGTGCGGATCCAGCTTTCCAGCAGCGAGTTTGATACTTACCTCTTCATCGTTAACCAGGCTACTGGGGAGGTAATTGCCGAAAACGACGACTTTGGGGGGAGTAGGAATTCCCAGCTAGACTTGGTTGTGCAAGCTGGAATTAACTACTTGGTGCGGGTTAGCAGTTACAACCCGGGTGCTACAGGCGCTTTCCAGCTTAGGACTGCTCTGGTTGGCTCGGCACCTACTCCTGCTCCTACAGCTTCTCCCCCTGCCGGCAGCTTCAACATCGAGGTTGAATTTATCGACAATAGCCTCAGCCCTTCCCAGCGCGACATTGTTCTGCAAGCGGCCCGGCGCTGGGAGCAGATCATCACCGGCGATCTGCC
>NZ_JANSIV010000170.1:55663-61866 GCF_047502705.1 Synechococcus sp. H70.1 | reverse complement strand
CTCGAACACAGAGATGGGGGATAGCCACTCCCATTGCACGAAAATAGCCAGTGCCATTGAGCTCGAGGCTACGCAAGTCGGCTGTCAAGGGCAAGAGCCCCAAAAGAGAGCTAGCCCAACTTTTCCAAGCGGGCTTGCAAGAGCTGCATCTGGGCCTCCAGCTCTGCCAGTTGCTCACGGCTGGCCTGCACCACTTCCGGGTTGGCCCGACTGAGGAAATTGGGGTTCTCTAGGCGGGCGCGGATCCCTTGGGCCTCTTTTTCCAGCTTGGCCAGATCTTTTTTCACTTTGGCCCGCAGCGCCTCCACATCCACCAGCCCCCCCAAGGGCACCAGCACCTGCACTGTGCCCACCACGGCAGCCGCCACCTGCTTGGGTTCCGTGGCCAGGGATCCCGTGATTTCTAAGGACTCAACCTTGGCCAGCTCGCGGATGTAGGCCTGGGCAGCGGTGAGGATCCGCTGCTCGTCAGGATCCTCGGTAACCAGCAGAGCTGTGATGGTTTGATGGGGCTTAAGGCCAGCCTCTGCCCGCAGGTTGCGCAGGCTGCTGATGGTCTGGATCACCAGGCCAAACTCCCGCTCCAGTTGCGGGTTAACCCAGCTGGGGTCGGGGGTGGGATAGGGCTGGACGGAGATGGAGGTGGCTTGGTTGGCCTGGGTGAGGAGCTGCCAGACTTCTTCGGTGATATGGGGCATCCAGGGGTGCAGCAGCCGGAGGATGGTCTCCAGCACGCTGGCCAACACCTGCTGTGCCGTGCGCTTGGAGGTGGGGTCTTCCCCCCGCAGCCGCGGCTTGACCAGCTCGATGTACCAGTCACAAAAGTCATCCCAAATCAGGGAGTACAAGAGCCGCGCCCCCTCGCCCAGGCCGTAGGCTTCCAGCTCTTCAATAACCTGGGTGGCCGTGGAGTGCAGCCGCGACAGGATCCAGCGATCGGCCAGCTCCAGCGCCTCCGGAGCCGGGGATCCCAGTTGGGCGGGGGTTTGCCCCTCTAGGTTCAGGAGCACAAAGCGGGAGGCGTTCCAGATCTTGTTGGCAAAGTTGCGGGCCGCCTCCACGCTGGCGCTCTCGCCAGTCTTGCGGTCGTAGGCCAGGCGGATATCCTGCCCTGCCCCCACCACTTCTTTAACCAAAGCGTAGCGCAGGGCGTCGGTGCCGTATTTGTCCAAGAGCTCGATGGGATCGATGCCGTTGCCCTTGGACTTGGACATTTTTGCCCCGTGCTCGTCCCGCACCAGGCCGTTGATGTAGACATCTTTGAAGGGGATCTGGCCGGTAAACTGCACTCCCATCATGGCCATGCGGGCCACCCAGAAGAAGATGATGTCGAAGCCCGTGGACATGAGGGAGGTGGGGTAGTAGCGCTTGAAGTCCTCCGTCTCCTCCGGCCAGCCCAGTGTGGAAAAAGGCCACAGAGCCGAGCTAAACCAGGTGTCCAACACATCGGGATCCCGCTCCAGCCGCTCGAGGGCCGGGCCAAACTTCTCCCGTGCCTTCGCCCAAGCCTCTTCAGCATTGCGGGCCACCACAAAAGCCTGGGGATCCTCAGGGATCTGGCCGTCGATGACGGGGTACCAGGCCGGGATCTGGTGCCCCCACCACAGTTGCCGCGAGATGCACCAGGGGCGCAGCTTTTCCAGCCAGCCCGTGTAAACCTTGGTCCAGCGCTCCGGAATAAAGCGGGGGTTGTGGTGCTCCCGCTCCTCCTGCAGGCAGCGGGCCGCCATGCCGGAAATATCGCAAAACCACTGAATGGAGAGCAGCGGCTCAATCGGCACACCCCCGCGGTCGCTGTAGGGCACGCTGTGGGTGTACTCCTCCACCTTCTCCAGCAGACCGTGCTCGGCAAACCACTGCACCACCCTCTCGCGGGCCACAAAGCGATCTAGACCAGTGAAGGGATCCCCGTTCTCGTTGAGGGTGCCGTCCTTGTTGAGAATGTTGATCAAGGGCAACTGATGGCGCCGGCCCATCTCAAAGTCGTTGGGATCGTGGGCTGGGGTAACTTTGACACAGCCGGAGCCAAAGGAGGGATCCACGTACTCGTCGGCAATGATGGGGATCAGGCGCTCCTTGATGGGCAGCCGCACGAACTGGCCAATGAGATGGCGGTAGCGCTCGTCTTGGGGGTGGACCGCCACGGCTGTATCCCCCAGCATTGTCTCGGGGCGGGTGGTGGCCACCACCAGGTACTGGCTGGGATCCGCAGCCAGGGGATAGCGGAAATGCCAGAGGTGGCCCTTGACCTCTCTGTTGTCCACCTCGATGTCGGAGACAGCCGACTGGGTGGCCGGACACCAGTTGACCAAATACTCGCCCCGGTAAATTAGCCCTGCTTCGTAGAGGCGGACAAAGGCTTCCGTAACTGCCCGGCTCAGCCCCTCATCGAGAGTAAAGCGATCCCGCGTCCAGTCCAGTGACAAGCCCAGGCGCCGTAGTTGGCTTTTGATGGTGCCCTGGGATTGCTCCTTCCAAGCCCAGGCCCGCTCCAGAAAAGCCTCGCGGCCCAGGTCAAAGCGGCTCTTGCCCTCCTGGCGCAGTTGGTTTTCCAGGATGGTGTGCACGGCAATGCTGGCATGATCCGTACCGGGCAGCCAGAGGACGTTGTAGCCGCGCATGCGCTTGTAGCGCACCACCACATCCGGCAGGGTAAAGGCAAAGGCATGGCCCATGTGGAGGCTGCCCGTGACGTTGGGCGGGGGCAGCACCATGCTGAAGGCTTCTCCCGGCGCCTTGGGATCCGCCACATAAAACCCCTTTTCCTCCCAAAAGCGCTGCCACTTCGGCTCGGTTGCAAAGGGGTTGTACTGACTGGGCAGGTGGGCAAGGGCAGGTGCAGCAGTCATGCCAAATCTAGGCCAGGGCTTCTCGAAGGACTACCCTAATAGGTTAGCAGGCTTACTTTAGCCTGACGGGCTCTTGCGGCTCTCTTTGCCGGGGTGGACCTTGCGGGGGATCCCTCTTGACCTTGTAGTTAGCTATAGGGTTTAGGCTAGGAGAGCTGCTGGAGAGAGGGTATAGAACCGGGCATGACTGAACTGCTGCGGGTGGGTCAGGTAGCCGAGAAGTTGGGCATCAGTCCCCAAACCCTCTACTTCTACGAGCGCCTGGGGCTCATTCCCAAACCGCGCAGGACGGAGGGGGGCTATCGCCTCTACGGGGAGCCTGAGCTGGAGCGGCTGGCTTTTATTGCCCGTGCCAAGGCTTTGGGACTTACCCTGGCTGAGATCAAAGAACTGCTCTTGCTTCAGGAAAATGGGCAAGCTCTGCCCTGCTGGCAGGTGTACGTAAAGCTAACGGAAAAACTTAGACAAATCGATAAGTCAATTGCCCATCTGCAGGAACTCAAAGGGGAGCTATCGACACTCATTGAACAGTGTCAACAGAAATTTTCTGAACAAGAGAAAAGTTCCTCTTGCACTATCTTCCAACAACAGCTCGATGACCCATGACAAGAGAACCCCTTGCACCATTTTCTGCTAATGCTTGGCAGCCCTTGTGTCCAAGGAGCGGGGAGCAAGGGATCCCGGTTCAACTGATTACCCTGAAGAGCCTGCTGTGCCCTCGAGCTTTGGCACAACTGAATGCAGACAGTAGCTACGCGTTTTGTCAGGATCCCATTTGTCCTGTTGTTTATTTTTCCGAGCAAGGTCAAAGCTTTGGGGTTGACGACCTCAAGGTGCCAGTCTTTCAAAAAGAAAGTGGCGAGGACGTACCCGTCTGCTACTGTTTTGCATGGACGCGCCGGCGCATTCGGCAGGAGCTGCAGGGATCCACAACGCCCCAGGCCATTCTTGCCGAGATTGCCGCCCACATCAAAGCCAGGCGCTGTGGCTGCCAGGTCAACAACCCCCAGGGGTTTTGCTGTCTGGAAAATGTCAGGCAGGTCATCTTAGAAGTGCAGCAAGAGAAGGTTGAGAAACGAGATAGCTGAAGAGCCAAAAGACCAGAGATTTCTCCGTTCCAAGGGTAGCTTTGGTCGTACCGTTCCTACGAGGAACGCGCACAGATTGTCCAACCTTACTAAAGGCAAACTTGTGTCTAGAATCTTCTCGGCTGGAGTGGGAGTTATCGCAATTATCGGCTGAAATAGGCGTTGAGCCATTCCAGGCATTCCATAAAGTAAAACACCAACGGCGCGGTAAAGACATAGCTATCGCCCCGATCCAAAATGCCGCCGTGGCCGGGGATGAGATCCCCGGAGTCTTTGACGCCGGCATCCCGCTTCATCAGCGATTCCGTTAGGTCGCCCAACAGGCCCGTTAGCCCAATCAAAAACCCCAGCACGCTGCCGCTCCACCAGTGCCAGGGCCAGTTCAGGTAGTAGGCTCCGGCCATGGCCAGGGCCATGCTGGCCGCGATCCCGGCCACGGCCCCTTCCACCGTTTTTTTTGGGCTGAGGAGGGAGAGCTTGGTGCGCCCAAAGGCCCGCCCACAGAGGTAGGCCGCTACATCGGCAGCAATGACACAGCCAATGGCTAGCAGCGTAATCCACAGCCCTTCGCCAAGTCCTTGGGAAAAAGACAAAGCCCTGACGCGGATCCAGAAGCTGGGCAACAGCGCACAGTAAAACAATCCCAAAATCGAGGTGGCAATGTCGGCGATGGTGGCCAGCTTGGGCTTAAAGAGCAGATAAAAGCAGATCACAGAACCGGCCACGATAAAGGCAGGGCTGGTCCACTCCGGCTTAACCTGCTGCAAAATCACCAGCACTTGGCTGGAAAACATGGTGGTGCGCATGGCCGGCGCATTGCCCTTGGCCTGCACCAGACGAAAGAACTCCAGTTGCGCCAGAAAAATAATCAGCCCAATGGCTGCCGTGAAGTACCAGCCCCCTAGCAGGGTGACCGTCAGGGCAAATAGCACCGCCGCAAAACCGCTAACCCAACGGGCTCCCATAGGCGCACCCCGTTATCTTGGCCGGCCGTTCGGCTTCCAGGAGAAGATCCCTCCTAGAAAAAGCCTTTGCCAGGATACCTGCTCTTGCGGTATTCGCCTCAGCGGGACGGAGTTCTGACTTTGATGCGGCTGCTGCAATGGCAATGCCTCCTGCCTTAATCTTCCAGTCTACCCCCCTTCCTCCAGAACTGGGATCCACCTCGATCTCCCCCTCAGCGGGATTGCAAGTGCCCCCAAGCGTGGGATAATTAAAAGACTGCAAAAATGGGTTACCCTTAATCACCTTCCAGCATGGTTCAGGAACTTACCCCTCCCGTGGCGAGTGCTCGCATCTCTGCCGAAGAGGCCCGCATGCTCTACGAAGACATGGTGTTGGGGCGCCTGTTTGAGGACAAGTGCGCCGAAATGTACTACAAGGGCAAGATGTTTGGCTTTGTGCACCTGTACAACGGGCAGGAGGCGGTGTCCACGGGGGTGATCAAGGCGCTCAAGCCCACCGACTACGTCTGCAGCACCTACCGGGATCACGTGCATGCCCTTAGCACCGGGATTCCCCCCCGAGCAGTGATGGCGGAGCTCTTTGGCAAAGCCACCGGCTGCAGCAAGGGACGAGGTGGCTCCATGCATCTCTTTTCGGCGGAGCACAACTTTTTGGGGGGCTATGCCTTTGTGGCGGAAGGGATCCCGGTGGCGACAGGAGCAGCGTTTTCGGCCAAGTACCGCGGCACCGACCAGGTGACCGTCTGCTTTTTTGGGGATGGGGCTTGTAACAATGGCCAGTTTTATGAATGCCTTAACATGGCCGCCCTCTGGAAGTTGCCCATCGTCTACGTGGTGGAAAACAACTTCTGGGCCATTGGCATGGCCCACAAACGGGCCACTTCGGTAACCGACATCTACCTCAAGGGCCCTGCCTTTGGCATGCCCGGCTACCAGGTGGACGGTATGGACGTGCTAGCGGTGCGGGAGGCTGCTCAACAGGCTATCGCGCGGGCCCGCGCCGGGGAAGGCCCCACCTTGCTGGAGTGCCTCACCTATCGCTTCCGTGGCCACTCGTTGGCCGACCCCGACGAGCTGCGCAGCCCGGAAGAAAAAGAATTCTGGCGGCAGCGGGATCCCATTAAGCAACTGGAGCGCTACGCCCTCGAACACAACTTGATGACTGAGGCGGACTTCCAGGCCATTCAGGAAAAGGTGAGCGCCGTGATTGAGGATGCCGTCCTTTTCGCGCTGGAAAGCCCTGAGCCTACCCTGGACGAGTTGCACCGCTTCGTTTTTGCCGAAGACGACTAGCTAGGCAG
>NZ_JANSIV010000170.1:53163-55563 GCF_047502705.1 Synechococcus sp. H70.1 | reverse complement strand
AGATCCTTTAGGCGCTCTCCATGACAAGCGTTGGAGAGGGGACCTAGATCTGCGCTCTGGCGCAGATTTTTTTGTAAATCTCCCTTTCCATTTGTTTACATAGCTTCATATTAGTGAGATATTGAGCATAAGTACTTATTCCCATTTCCAGTCATGAGCAGTTCTCTTGAGTTTCCCTGGCTGTCAGTCCTGGTGCTCCTGCCGCTGCTGGGTGCCTTTGGAATCCCCTTGATCCCCCAGAGCCGCTGGGTGCGTTGGTATGCCCTGGCGGTGGGGGCTTTGGATTTGGGCCTGATGGTCTATGTTTTCGGGCAGCGCTACGACTTGCGGGATTTTTCGCTGCAACTGGCAGAACGCTACGCCTGGGTACCCCAAATTGGGTTTCACTGGTCGCTGGCGGTGGATGGCCTGTCCTTCCCGCTGGTGTTGCTCTCGGGCTTGATTACGACTTTGGCGATGGTGGCGGCTTGGGAGGTAGCCCAGAAGCCGCGCCTGTTTTTCTTCCTGCTGCTATTGATGTATGGCGCCCAGGTGGGTGTGTTCCTGGCGCAGGATCTGCTGCTTTTCTTCTTGATGTGGGAGATCGAGCTGGTACCCGTTTATCTTCTCATCTCCATTTGGGGTGGGCCGCAGCGCCAATACGCCGCCACCAAGTTCCTCCTCTACACCGCTGCCGCCTCTATTTTTATTCTGGTGGGATCCCTGGCGATGGCCTTCTACGGCGAGGGCTTTAGCTTGGAGATGGCAGAGCTGGGCGCAAAATCCTACCCGCTGGCCCTGCAGGTCTTGGCGTATGCGGCTTTCCTGATTGCCTTTGGGGTGAAGCTGCCCATCTTTCCGTTTCACACCTGGCTGCCGGATGCCCATAGCGAAGCCTCGGCGCCCATTTCGATGATCTTGGCTGGGGTGCTGCTCAAGATGGGGGGCTACGGCCTCATCCGCCTAAACCTGGGCCTACTCCCGGAGGCCCATGTGTCCTTTGCCCCGGTGCTGGCGGTGTTGGGCACAGTAAACATCATCTACGGGGCCCTGGGGGCTTTGGGGCAAAACCACCTCAAGCGGCGCCTGGCCTATTCTTCCATTGCCCACATGGGCTTTGTGTTAATCGGCATTGCCACTTTTACAGAGCTAGGCCTCAACGGCGCCCTGCTGCAGATGATCTCCCACGGTCTCATTGCGGCGGTGCTCTTCTTCTTGACAGGGATCACCTACGAGCGCACCCACACCCTTGCTCTCGACAAGCTGGGCGGCCTGGCCCAGCAAATGCCTAAAACCTTTGCCCTGTTTACAGCAGGAGCTTTGGCCTCGTTGGCGCTGCCGGGGATGAGCGGCTTTGTGGGTGAGCTGACGGTGTTGCTGGGCTGGACCACCAGCGATGCCTATGCGCCGGCCTTTAAGGCAGGGGTGGCCCTGTTGGCGGCGGTAGGCCTCATTCTTACCCCCATCTACTTGCTCTCCCTGCTGCGGCAGGTGTTCTATGGAGCTCAGGATCCCGGGCTGGTGCTAGAGGAGTATCTAGGGGATCTGCGCCCGCGGGAAATGGCTGTCGCCCTCTGCCTGCTCTTGCCCATCCTCGGCATCGGCCTCTACCCGCGTTTGGCTACTCAGACCTATGACGTGACAACAGTGGCAGTGGCAGCCCACTTGCGCAGTGCCTTGCCGACGGAAATTGTGCAACGACCTCTCCGACCCCTGCAGACGGCTCAGGTAGCGGCTTTGCCCCCGACCGATTAGAGTGGGTCGGGAGCCCCGCTTTTGCCTTCAACGGAAGAGCTGTTGCTTGAGAAGTCCAGCTCTTCTTTTTTATTTCGAGGTTAAACGTGGGAGGGGGGATGTTTTAGGCTGGAGTTCGCTTCTGGCCCCTAGCGAGGATCAGAATGAATGGAGTTGCGTTCGCTCAGGTTGAGCTGCACTGCCAACCACCAAAGGGTAACGTCGGAGTAAGTTGCCCTCTGCTTCAGCCGGAAAATAGAATGAACCGGATTTTGGCTATCAATCATCCACTCGGAAGCAATGATTTGGCTCCGTTCGCGGGCGTTCATTTTTTTCTCTCTCCCCTCACCAACTCAAGACCTGGGATAGCTAATATTTTAGGATGACGAATTGATGGGGGAGCGTGTGAAAAAATATATTACGCAGGGATCCCCAGGAATAGATAACTTTCTTAGCAATTTGGATCACAGAGGCTTCTCAGTTGAGAACCTGCTGGCTGAGGAGCTAAAAAACTTCGCAAAAAGTGAGGGATTGAGCAGGTGAGCCATCCCTATCTTCACAAGTCTTAAGACTTGGAAAAGCTTAACTCTCTCCTTCGGCAGCCGCCTGGAAGGGCAGTTTTTCAGAAAGGCTCCCCCTCTAGGAACCAGCGGCCAGCCGATCCACAATCTCCTCGTGGGAGAGGCC